>CALGTJ010000823.1 GCA_937901435.1 uncultured Rhodobacter sp.
GGTGCGTGCTGCTGGTCCTGCATCGACGACACCGTTCAGCCCTGTGGCCGAGGGCACGAAGGTCGGACCTGCCTGCCAGTCCGCTACCCAGTCGAATCCTGCCGGATACACATCCGTGACTGTGCGTTCGTCAAATCCATGCTGTTGATCTGGGCCGATGAAGTGCATCTTTCCCGATAAAACTGTGTGATAGCCCAAGTGACGCATGTGGTGCGCCATGGTCGGCTGGCTGCTCGTCAATTCACAAGCATTGTCCCAGACCTTGATCGCTGGGGTCAGGCGCCCCGACATCATCGACGCGCGCGAGGGCACACAAAGTGGATAGTTGGAATAAGCGTTGTCAAATACCACACTCTTCGCAGCTAACTGGTCAAGATGCGGTGTCTTGCAGACCGGGTTTCCATAGAACGACAGCGCCTGCGGGGCCAGCTGGTCGGCCATGATCATCAGGATGTTGGGCTTATTGATCATCGGTTTACACTGCCGCCCGGCGGTACACTGTATGCTCTGTGGTATAGAACTGAATCGTCGACGGTCCGTTCGAGCCACCCACCCCCATGCCACTGTCTTTGACGCCGACAAACGGCAGATGATTTTCGGGGAAGCTACCTGCGTTCACATGGATCATGCCACTTTCGCTTTCCGCGACAAAACGCTCAACCACGTCAGTGCGCTCCGAATAGAGGCAGGACGACAGGCCAAAGGCTACGTCGTTGGCGACGCTCAGGGCCTCATCCACATTATCATAGGCAATCACGGAAAGGACTGGGCCAAAAACCTCGTCACGGGCGACTTCCATATCGCGGGTCACGTTCGACAGAATGGTTGGCGTGTAGAAATACCCGCCTGTGTCCATCTTGAGCTTTTCACCACCCGCAGCGACCGTGGCACCGGCAGCCTTTGCACGGGTAACAAAGCCATCCACATCCTGAAGTTGCTGCAAACTGGCGAGTGGTCCGATTTTTGCTCCATCAGATGCGCCGTCCATTGGCTGCATGGCCTCAGCGCGCTTTGAGAGACCCGCAACTACCTGTGCTTCGAGTGTCCGATTCACAACCACGCGGCTAACGGCCGTACATCTCTGGCCACACACGGCGAAGGCCGAAGCCATAATTTCATCAAGGACGGGGTCAAGATCAGTAGCGTCGTGCAAAATGGCAGGGTTTTTGCCACCTAATTCGAGTGACACTTCCGCCAGATGACCCGCTGCTGCTATCGCTACGCGTTTGCCAACCTCGACCGAGCCTGTAAAGCTGATTGCATCAATGCCAATGTGCTCTGCCAAAGCCTGCCCCAAGGCACCGCCGCCAATCGCCGATTGAACGAGGTCTGCGGGCAGCACTTCAGCAGCGATCTCGGCTATTAAAACGATAGCGCCAGGTGTCAAAGATGCAGGCTTAAGGATGATCGCATTGCCGTAAACGAGCGACGGGATAGCTTTGCGCATCGGCGTGCTGAAAGGAAAATTCCAGGGATTGATGCCTAGGATCACACCGCGCGGGCGCCGGGTAGAATAGGCGACAGTGCCCGGGATTTGCGACGGAAAAACGTCGCCAATGGGCGCACTTGCACGACCAATGCAGACACGAGATTCCCCGACGGCCTTGGCAACCTCACCGCGTGCCTCAGCTAATGGCTTGCCCATTTCTTTGGTGATTGACATAGCTATATCTTCTGCGCGCGCCTCTAACGCGTCCACGAAATTGGCGACAAGCGCGCCGCGCTCTGGTTGTGGTATTGCAGCCCAACCCGCCTGCGCCAGACCTGCACGGGCGACGCAGTCATCCAAGGCGCCCAATGGCGTTTCATCAAAGGTCGCCACGATCTGTTCAGGGGCGGCGGGGTTGCGAATTTCAATGAGCATGTGCGGTGTCCTGTACTGTGCCGGAGCCGCCCGCGCGGATCATTGCGGCGGCCTTTTCGGCAATCATAAAAGTGGGGGCATTTGTGTTGGCGGAGGTGATTTTGGGCATGACCGAGGCATCAACCACGCGCAGTCCCTCCACGCCATTTACGCGCAATTCGGGGTCCACTACGGCGCCCGCGTCTGACCCCATGCGGCAAGTGCCAACTAGATGGTAAACCGTTCCTGCCATCTGACGCACAGCAGCCAGAATCTCAGCATCGCTTTGATATTGCGCACCGGGAATAACCTCGCGCCGCCAGCGATGGCGAAACTCAGGCCGATTGTAGAGTTCGCGCACCATGCGGATGCCTTCGACGATAACTTTCTGGTCCCTCTCGGCTGATAGGTAGTTGGTGCGTATGCGAGGATCAGCGAAAGGATCAGAGCTTGCAATACGGATCGACCCACGGCTTTCTGGATGGCATTGCCAGAACGAAGTGGTGAAACCCGAATAACGGTGCAAAGGTTTACCGGGTTTATCGACAGATAGCGGCATGACGAACAGTTGCAGATCGGGACGACCGCCCGTCGCAAATTTTGTGCAAGCCGCGCCGCCGACCTGACCGGCCCCTACGGTCAACGGCCCGCGTGAGCCAAGCAACCACTCCAACCCCATTTTGGCGAGACTGAAAGGGTTTCGTATGTGATCGTTCAGCGACGCGCCACGCTCTTCCAGTTCGACAATGGTGCGCATTTGTAGGTGGTCCTGCAGGTTCTCGCCCACTTCGGGGGCATCGACGCGAACGGGGATGTCATGCGTGCCCAGCAGCTCGGCCGGTCCAATACCCGACAGCTGCAAAAGCTGCGGTGTCTGAACAGAGCCACCACACAGGATCACCTCACAATCAGCATGCACCTCATGTGCCGTGCCGTTCTGAACATAGCGCACACCGGTGGCGCGGGAGCCGCTGAACATAATCTCCAACACCTGTGCGCTCGTCTCCAGCGTCAGGTTGGGCCGTTGTAAAGCGGGGTGTAAAAAGGCCGTCGCTGCGCTGTCCCGCCAACGCCCACGAAGCGTCAGCTGGTACTTGCCAACGCCATACGCGCTTTCTCCGTTGAAATCATCGTTTTGCGGCAGACCGTGCGCGCGGGCCGCTTGCAGCCAATCATTGCAAGCTGGGTTGTTATTGCGCAGATCGGATACCTGCAACGGCCCATGCGCGCCGCGATACTGCGATGGAGACCCGGCATAAGTCTCAAACGCTCTAAAATGCGGTAACACTTCATTGAACGACCATCCCTGCGCGCCAAGTTTCGCCCAATCGTCGAAATCAGCATGTTGACCGCGAATATAGATCAACCCGTTGATCGAGCTTGATCCGCCTACCACACGCCCTCGTGGGCAGTCCATTTGCCGCTCGCCAAGTCCAGGATCCGGATCACCGCGGTATAGGTGCGAAACGCGCGAATCGTAGATGGATTTGTAATAGCCAACCGGAAGCTTCAGCCAGAACCCACGGTCCGCTCCGCCCGCTTCGAGAACAAGCACACGCGCTGCGTCATCTTCGGACAAACGGGCTGCCAGCGTTGACCCTGCCGTGCCCGATCCAATGATGATGTAGTCATAGCTTGCCATGCAGCCTCCAAAAGTTCTAAGTATAGGTCTAATCGAAAAACTCTGGCCATGCAACAAAAAATCTATAAATAGAACTTTAAGATCAATCAGGAGTCGCTCCGCCATGATAGACACACTTCGGCAAAGCCGCTCTCCGCTTTATCTTCAGATTGCTAAAATTCTTCGGCAAGATCTGGATCGTGGAGTCTGGACGGAAGGCAGTCTTTTGCCAACAATTTCAGAAATTTCAGAAAAATACGCCGTCGCAAAGATCACCGTTCGTCAAGCCATGAAGATACTGGAAGAAGAAGGCCTCGTGGAATCGTGGCGCGGGCGCGGCACAACTGTTCTGCCACCCCCGGCAGAGCGGAATCGCCTGCATCTGGGCACGCAACTGTCTACTTTGGTGGATCACTATCGTGGTGACAAACCGGCGCTAGACCTTCTGGAGGACTGCGACGCCGAGGTGTCGGGTGAGCCGCTGATCGGTACCTTGTCGGACGCTGGCTATCACCTTTTACGCCGCACCCATACTCGCGAGGATGAGACCTACTGCGTCATTTCAATTTACTTTGAAAAGCAAGTCTTTGCCCGCCACGAGGCAGAGTTCAGAACGCAGCTGGCCTTGCCGGTACTCGTTGACTCCGACGATATTAATGTTGCGCAGGCGCGCCAATCGCTGACTATCGGCAAATGTGATTTTGACACAGCAGGTTTGTTGGGCCTCGCCGTCGGCGATCCGGTGGTCGAAGTACGCCGCGTCATCTGTGACGCTCGGGATCAAGTCATCTACATCGCTGATGTCACCTATCGCAGCGACTTTGTACGTCTGGAAATGGACCTTTTATCATGATCACGATCACGCGCATTCAGGCTTGGGCCTTTCGCAGCCCGACCAAAAAGCCCGTCGCCACATCCTTTGGCGTCATGCACGACCGCCCAGCCGTTCTGGTGCGCGTGGAGGACCGGGACGGCGCGTTCGGCTGGGGCGAGATCTGGGCAAACTGGCCCGCTGCCGGGGCAGAACACCGTTTGCGCTTGCTCGAGATGGATGTAGCGCACTTGGTCTTGGGAGTTGAATTCGCTTCGCCCACCGATTTCTTTTACAAGCTTGACGCACAAACCCGGGTACGGGCTGTGCAATGTGGCGAGGTCGGACCGTTCGCTCAGGTCATCGCCGGGCTAGACATTGCGCTATGGGACTTGGCCGCGCGACGCGAAGGCGTACCACTGCGCCGTTTGATCCGGGAGGATGCGCCTGATACCATCCCTGCTTATGCCAGCGGCATTCAGATTTTTGCCGCTGACGATCTGATGCTCCGTGCGCGGAACGATGGGCACCACAGGTTCAAGCTCAAGGTCGGTTTTGACATGGCCACCGACGTTGGTTCTGTGCATCGGATACAATCTGAGTTGGCGCAGAACGAGTTAATAGCCTGCGATGCCAATCAAGCGTGGTCGCTTGAACAGGCGAAGGCGTTTCTGAACGGTATCAAAGGCGTGCCGCTTCATTGGCTGGAAGAACCTTTGCCAGTTTTCCACGATACCGTCGAGTGGCAAAGCCTAGCGGATTATGCAGGCGTCGCACTGGCGGGGGGGGAGAACATAATCGGGGTTGCCGATTTCGATCACGCCATCAAAACAGGCGTTTTATCCGTGATCCAGCCCGATGTCGCAAAATGGGGTGGGATCACAGGCAACTTTGCCGTGGCCCGCAACGCGCTCAAAAACAATCGCCGCTATTTCCCGCATTTTCTTGGCGCAGGCATTGGTATGGCCGCCTCGGCGGAACTACTGGCTGGTGCGGGCGGTGACGGGCTCTTGGAAGTTGATGTCAACGAAAACCCGCTGCGCACCATGTTCTTTGGAGATCGTGAGCCTGTGTCGGACGGCGAGTGGCGCTGCAGCGATGGACCTGGTCTAGGAATTGACTGCATCCCCGCGGAGTTGACACCGTTACAAACGCTTCACACCGAAATCGGCTAGGTCGCAGTCAGAGCGACCATGCGAAATCTTTGGTGCGAGGACGCAACGATTTAGATTATAGAGATACACGGTCAATCCACGCCTAACCAGCGTCCAACGATCACTCGCATCTTTTTAGACGGCATGTACACACATA
>CALGTJ010000824.1 GCA_937901435.1 uncultured Rhodobacter sp.
CGGCGGCAGCCTTTTCAAAGACGCGGGCCGAATGGGCGTTGCCCTCTGACGCGTAGGCCTCATCCACGTTACACACATAAAGGATCGGCTTGGTCGTCAAAAGTTGCAGCGTGCGCCACATCTTAGCGTCTTCGGCATCCACATCGACCACGCGCGCAGGCTTGCCCTCTTCGAGCACGGCAAGCGCCGCCTTGAGCAAACGCTCTTGCTGAATCGCGTCCTTGTCCCCGCCGCGCACCTTGCGCACCAGACCCTGCATCCGCTTTTCGATGCTTTCGATATCGGCCAGCATCAGTTCGGTTTCGATGGTTTCGGCGTCCGCCACCGGATCAACGCGCCCGTCAACATGGGTCACATCGCCGTCGTCAAAACAGCGCAGCACATGGGCGATGGCGTCAACCTCGCGGATATTGGCCAGAAACTGGTTGCCCAGCCCCTCGCCCTTGCTCGCGCCCTTCACCAGACCCGCGATATCGACGAAGGTCATGCGCGTCGGGATGATCTGTTTGGACTTGGCGATCGCTGCCAGTTTATCCAGCCGCGCATCGGGCACGGCCACCTCACCCACATTGGGTTCAATCGTGCAAAACGGAAAATTCGCCGCCTGCGCTGCCGCCGTGCGCGTCAATGCGTTGAACAACGTGGATTTGCCCACGTTTGGCATTCCGACAATACCGGTTTTGAAACCCATCTG
Source organism: uncultured Rhodobacter sp. (assembly GCA_937901435.1). The sequence goes on from CALGTJ010000824.1 coordinate 695, forward strand.
ATGCGCCTTTTCTGCAAGAATGCGCCGCATCTACCGCGCAAGTCCCGCGCGCGCAAGCGTGACGGATCTGCACAGCAACCCTTGATTTCCCCCCCGTTTCTGGCGCAAGTCGTTCGGGACGCAAAAGAGAGGCCGCCATGACCCGGATCGACGCAAAATTCGCAGAGCTTAAAGCCGCCAATAAAAAGGCCTTTGTGTCTTATATCATGGCGGGCGATCCTGATTATGACACCTCGCTAGAGATCGTGCGCGGTCTGCCCGGTGCCGGGGTCGATATCATAGAGCTTGGCCTGCCTTTCACCGACCCGATGGCGGACGGCCCTACGATCCAGCTTGCCGGACAGCGCGCGCTAGAGGCGGGCATGACCCTGCAACGCACGCTGGAACTGGCGACAGAGTTTCGCAAGGGCGACGACACCACGCCCATCGTGCTGATGGGCTATTACAACCCGATCTACAGCCGGGGCGTTGATAAATTCCTAACCGACGCCAAGGCCGCCGGGATCGACGGGCTGATCATCGTCGATCTGCCCCCCGAGGAAGATGACGAGTTGTGCATCCCCGCGCAAAAGGCGGGTCTGAACTTTATCCGCCTTGCGACCCCCACCACGGATGACAAGCGCCTGCCCAAAGTGCTGCAGAACACCTCTGGCTTTGTCTATTATGTCTCGATCACCGGCATCACCGGGGCCGCTGCCGCAGAGTCGGTGGATGTGGCGCCCGAGGTGGCACGGATCAAGGCCAAGACTGATCTGCCCGTGATCGTGGGGTTTGGCATCCGCACCCCCGAAACGTCCGAGGCGATTGCAAAGGTCGCGGATGGCGCGGTGGTCGGGTCTGCCATCGTCAGCGAAATCGCAGCCGGCAAATCGGTGGCAGAGGTGCTGGCCTTCGTCAAATCCCTCTCTGACGGGGCACACCGGGCCTGATATGCCTGATAAGGACGCAGCTGCCCTGCTTGAGGCCTATGACAGCGGCACACAGGTCGCACCGTTGTCTGACAACCACGCGCTGACCCTGGATAAAGGGTATGGGCTGGCTGCGCAGATCCACGCGATGCGAACCGCGCGCGGCGAGCGTCCCGTCGGGCGCAAGATCGGATTTACCAATCGCACCATCTGGCCGATTTACAACGTTAATGCGCCGGTCTGGGGCTGGATCTATGACAGCACGCTGCATGATATTCCCGCCGACGGGGTGATCGCGCTGCCCAACTTGCCAGAGGTGCGGCTGGAACCAGAGATCGCCTTTGGCCTGTCCCGTGCGCCAGAGCCCGACATGACGCCTTTGGACCTCGCCACCATCTGCATCGACTGGGCCGCGCATAGCCTAGAGCTGGTCTTTTCCGCCTATCCCGGTTGGCGTTTTACCGCGCCTGACACCGCCGCCGCCTTTGGGATGCATGGCGCGCTCTGGCTTGGGGACCGCGTCGCGGCGGCACCTGCCTTTGGACCCGACGGCAAAGGTCTGGACGCCTTCACCCTGACCCTTAGCGGGCCAAACGAATGCCATACCGGAGCCTCGCAGGATGTGCTGGGCAGTCCCTTGCTGGCGCTCGCACATCTGGTCGGCACATTGACCGCGCAAAATGCCCCCGCCCTACAGGCCGGGGACGTCATCACCACAGGCACGCTGACCGATGCGCGCCCGATCCACGCAGGGCAACGCTGGCGTACGGATCTATCCGGCACTGCTTTGCCCGGTCTTGACGTGACATTCTCGGCCTAGGGCGCATTGCCACTGCACCTGCGAATTGGTAACAAAACTGAACCGGTTCGCACTAGGAGCTTTTTGCCATGCCCGTCATTACCTGCATCGACGACCTCAAACGCCTGCATAAGCGGCGGGTGCCCAAGATGTTTTATGACTACTGCGAGACGGGCAGCTGGACCGAACAGACTTTTCGCGAGAATGTCACCGACTTTGACAAGATCCGCCTGCGCCAGCGCGTGGCCGTGGATATGACCAATCGCAGCACCAAAAGCACGATGATCGGGCAAGAGGTGACGATGCCTGTGGCGCTTGCGCCAGTGGGGTCAACGGGAATGCAGAACGCCGACGGCGAGATCAAGACCGCCCGTGCAGCCGAGAAATTCGGCGTGCCCTTTACCCTGTCCACTATGTCGATCTGCTCTATCGAGGATGTGGCGGCCAAGACGACCAAGCCGTTCTGGTTTCAGCTTTACGTCATGCGCGATCAGGAGTTCGTCAAAAACGCCCTTGCCCGCGCGAAAGAGGCAAAATGTTCCGCCCTTGTGCTGACGCTGGATCTGCAAATTCTTGGCCAGCGCCACAAGGACATCAAGAACGGCCTGTCGATCCCTCTGCGCCCGAGCATCGGCAACCTTCTTGATCTGGCAACAAAGCTGCCTTGGGCGATGGAAATGCTGGGCACGAAGCGGCGCAGTTTTGGCAATATCGTCGGCCACGCCAAGGGCGTCAGCGACCTCAACTCGCTTAGCACTTGGGCCGCCGAGGCCTTTGATCCGCGCCTCGACTGGGAGAAGATCAAGGAAATCAAAAAGATGTGGGACGGCCCGCTGATCCTCAAGGGTATCCTCGACGCCGAAGACGCCAAGATGGCGCTTAGCGTCGGGGCGGATGCGATCATCGTGTCCAACCACGGCGGGCGGCAATTGGACGGCGCGCTCAGTTCGATCCGTGCCCTGCCCTCTATCCTCGACGCGGTGAGCGACAAGATCGAGGTACATCTGGACAGCGGCATCCGCTCGGGTCAGGACGTGCTCAAGGCGCTGGCGATGGGCGCGAAAGGCACCTTTATCGGGCGCGCTTTCGTCTATGGGCTGGGCGCGATGGGCCAGAAGGGCGTGACCCGCGCGCTGGAAGTGATCCACACAGAGTTGGATATGACCATGGCCCTGTGCGGGCGGCGCGATGTGACC
>CALGTJ010000825.1 GCA_937901435.1 uncultured Rhodobacter sp.
TCCTTCTGGTCGACCTGCCGCCCGGCACGGGCGATGTGCAGATGACGCTGTGCCAAAAGACCCAAGTGGCCGGCGCCATTGTCATTTCGACCCCGCAGGACATCGCGCTGATTGATGCACGCAAGGGCATCGACATGTTCCAGCAACTGAAATGTCCGATCCTCGGGATTGTCGAAAACATGTCCGGCTTTGTCTGTGACGGGTGCGGCAAGCAGCATTATCCCTTTGGTCATGGCGGCGCAAAGGCCGAGGCGGAAAAGCTGGGCGTGCCGTTTTTGGGCGAGATCCCGCTGGATCTGGACATCCGTGTCGCAGGCGACGGGGGCGCGCCGATCGTAGCGCTGAAACCCGACAGCCCACAGGCAGCAGGGTTCTGGGCCATTGCGGATGCCCTGATCGCGCTGGAAACGCCTGCATGATCAGCACGCCGCAGACGACGGGCCTGTTGCAGCCAGAGTTTCCGCCCCTGCTTAAAGGTATGCCACTGGGTGGCGCGGGCAATCCCTTTGCCGCTGCGATCAAGGCGGCAGAGGATGAGGCCAGTCTGGGCGACGGGGTCACGCCCGGTCTGGTCCATTACGCGCAACGCGATGACCTGCTGCGCGCGGCCGTCACCTTTGCCCCCGAAGTGCCTCTGGCGCGAGCCATTGGCGTGCTTTGGGCGGTTCAACTGGGCTTTGCGGACGCATTGGGCGCACTGGCCCCGCCAGAAGTTGCGGTGCAATTTGACTGGCCCGACGGGTTACGCCTGAACGGGGCGCGCTGCGGTGGGTTCCGCGCCTGCGCCTCGACGCATGACCCGGCGGAGGAACCCGACTGGCTGGTCATCGGGCTTGAGGTTGCGCTGCGCTCACAAGGCGACGGCGGCGCAACGCCGGACCAAACGACCCTGTCCGACGAAGGCTGCGCCGAGATCACACCGCCGGACCTACTGGAAAGCTGGTCGCGGCACATGCTGGTCTGGGTCCACAGCTATCTGCACGAGGGGCTGGCCCCGCTGCACCAAAGCTATCGTGGCAAGGTGATCGGCATCGGCACCGACATCACGGCGCCTGCATCCGGCACCTTCACCGGGCTGGACGAATGTGGGGGGATGATCCTGAAGCAGGGCGAGACCACCCGGACTTTGCCTCTGACACAGATACTGGAGCAAGCATGACTCAATTCGCGCGCGTCATCAGACTGGACGAAAGCGACCTGAACGTCTTTGAGACCCCCGGCGAGATTGGCGAATGGGCGATTTCCGGCGCGTTCGAGTTCTCTGACTGGACCGAGGCGCAATTGACCGGCAAGGCGCGGCAAGCCTTTGCAAATGGCTGGCTGGGGCTGGAAAGCTTTGGGCGCTCTACCTTTGTGGCTGTTGCCCCCATCACGCAGAACGAGGTCGACACGCTGACCCGCGCGCTTGCGCAGCATTTCGTCGACCACTACGGCGCTCCTGCCATCGAGGCCGCGCTGCCCGTGGCAGAGCGCGAGATCGTCAATATGCAAGAGATGTGCGAGGATCACACCCCCAATACGCTGATGGTGGTGGAACGCACGCTCGAAGAGGTCGGCGTGCGCGAAAAATTCCGCATCATCAAACCCCGCGACGCCGGGCTAGAGGCCTTTGCGGTGCATGGCACCTGATCCTGAAAACGATGTCACCTGCGCTCAAGTCGGCCCATTGAGAAAAGCACCGCCTTCCCCCTTCATCTGGCTATAAATACCTTGGGGGTCTGGGGGTGAAACCCCCAGCCTGTCGGATTTGCTTGGCAAATTCGAGGCCCCGATTACCGCACAGCATCGCCCTTGGCATCAAAGAAGGTCAGCCGCTCGGGCGCAAAGATCAGCCCCACCTGCGCGCCAATCTCTAGCTCGCTTTCGCCCGGTGTGCGCACAGAGATCTGACCAAGAGGTCCGCAATCGACCACCACAAACGTATCCGCGCCAAGGTATTCCACCACATCCACGCGCCCGTCGCACTGCCCCTCGCCCGCCGCCCCGATCAGGATATGCTCCGGGCGGATGCCGATCCGGGTGGCCGAAGAGGGACCAGTGTAAGCGCCCCCGCGTCCACCGTCTAACGTATAGGCGTCACCGCTGGTCTGGCAGGGAAAGACGTTCATCTTGGGGCTGCCGATAAACTGCGCCACAAAGGTATTTGCAGGCCGGTTATATAACTCGCGCGGCGTGCCGACCTGAATGATGCGCCCCGCGTCCAGCACCACGATGCGGTCGGCCAGCGTCATCGCCTCGACCTGATCGTGGGTCACATAGATCATCGTCGATTTCAGTGATTGATGCAGCTTTGAAATCTCGTACCGCATCTCGACCCTCAGCGAGGCGTCAAGGTTGGACAACGGTTCGTCAAACAGAAACGCGGTGGGATCGCGCACGATAGAGCGGCCAATCGCGACCCTCTGGCGCTGCCCGCCGGACAGATCCTTGGGGCGGCGATCAAGATAGTCGGTCAGTTTCAGCGTGTCAGCGGCGGCATTCACCTTAGCGCTGATCTCTGACTTGGGCGCGCCTGCCGTTTTCAGCGAAAACCCCATGTTATCGCGCACCGACATATGCGGATAAAGCGCGTAGGACTGAAACACCATTGCCAACCCGCGCTTTGAGGGCGGCTGGTCCGTGGCCTCGACCCCGTCAATGTCCAGCCCACCGCGAGAGATATCCTCGAGCCCGCCGATCATCCGCAACAGCGTGGATTTTCCGCAGCCCGAGGGACCGACAAAGACGATGAACTCTCCGTTCCTGATCTCAAGATCGACGCCTTTGATGACCTGAACCTCGCCATACCACTTTTCGACCGCGCGTAGCGTGATTGCCCCCATCAGACTGCCCCTCTCAAAATGGTTTGGTGTTTGGCGAGGCCCAGCCCAGCCAGACCGCCGCCGTCCATGTAAACGACTGCCCCCCCGCCGGGCTGCCGTCGCGTGGGTCGAAATACTCCGAGAATCCGTGATCCGCGATCAGATCGGCGGTGTTGCGGCGCAGGGCCTCGGCCTCTGGCATGGCGAAATCGGCCATACCCATGCCCGCCAGCATATTCATGATCCCCCAGACAGGCCCGCGCCAATAGCGCATCCCGTCAAACTTGGGGCTGCGTGGATCGCAGGACGGAATGCCATAGCGCATCCCCTGCATCACCTTGGGCAGCAGCGCGCGCATCTCGGGGTGGTCCAGCCCCGCGTACCAGCACAGAAAGGATGCGTTCGAGATCGAGTTGGCCCATTCGCCCGACACCGCGTCGCGCGCGTCATAGGACCCAAGCTCTGCGTTCCACAGGGTCTCTGCCCCCTCTTCCAGCGTCGCGATCCAAGTGTCTATCGCATCTGTGTCCCGTCCCAAAGCCTGCCCCAAAGCCGCCAGATCGCGCTGCGCCCGCAAAAGCGTAAAGGTCATCGTCGGATCAGCCACCCGAAACGGCGTGTCCACCAGCAAAGCTGCATCGTCCCATTTCAGGCGGTGGCCGCGCTGCACCAGCCAGATATAACGGTCGTAATCGGCCTTGGTCGGACGCATGGCGCTGTCCACATGCGAGGTGTCGCGGCGGTGATACTCGCCCACTTCACCGGGCGTCAGCGCCGCCATCGCCCCGTCCCAGTCGGGGGCATTGTCGCGTCCGGCCTCCCACGGATGGGTGATGCAGACCGCGCCCCGATCCAGCCGCCAGTCCATGAACCAGCCATGCCACGCCAGCATCCTGTCAAACATCGGCGCAAACCTCTGTGCGCCGATCACGGGATTCTTGTCATAAACCATCCGCGCCATGGTCGCCGCAATCGGCGGCTGGCTGATCCCGGACGAGGGCAACGGCCCCACACCGCCCCAGACATCCGGCCCCGGAAAATACCCCGGATCGACCTTGTGAAACAGAATGTGGGGCACCATGCCATTGTCCCACTGCCCGCTCAGCAGCGTGTCCAACTCGTCCCAGCCCCGGCTGACATCGAAATCGGCAAACCCCATCGCCGCAAAGGCGCTGTCCCAGTTCCACTGATAGGGATAGAGGCCGTCGGTCGGCACCGTATACCCCCCCCGGTCGTTCATCCTCAGGATCGCGCGCGCAGCGGCGTCCAGTTCGTCTGTGCGTGTCATTCTCGTTTAGCCCTTTACCGATCCGGCCGTTAAGCCTTTGACCATGAAGCGTTCCAGCCCCAGAAAGATCACCATGATCGGCAGCGTCGCAATCACCGCCCCCGCCATCAAATGCTGCCGCGGGATTTCTGACGAATTCAACATCGCCACCCCGCGTGTCAGGGTGAATTTCGACGGATCATCCAGCAGCATGAAGGCCAGCAGGAACTCGTTCCACGCGATCATAAAGACGTAGAGCGACACAGAGGCCAGCGCGGGCAGTGATAGCGGCAGGGTGATCTTTAAGATCACCTGAAGCCGGGTCAGACCATCCATCAGACCGGCCTCTTCCACCTCGCTGGGCAGACCGCGAAAATACCCCTGTAGCATGTACAAGGCGACCGGAATCGTGGTGACGGGATAGATCAGCACGATGCCCAGCACCGAATTGCGCAAGCCCACCATCGAGAACACGATGTAAATCGGCAGCGCCAGCACGATCATCGGCACCATGTAAACCAGCAGGATCGAGCGTGAAAACGCCGCCCGCCCGCGAAATCGCAACCGCGCCACCGCATAGGCGCCGGGGATCGAAAAGAGCAGCGTGATGATCACGGTCAGCACGGCGATGTAAAAGCTGGTCCAGAGGTAACTGCCGAAATTGAACTGGGTGAAAAGCTCTGAATAGCTGCGAAACAAATCCCAGCCCCGGCTTAGATCCAGCGAGAAATCCAGCGGGTTCTGTAGCAACGCCTGTTGCGATTTCAGGCTGGTCATCACCATGACATAAAACGGGATCAGCACGATGGCCGTGAACACGATATACCCGAACCCTGTCAGAAAGCGGATCCAGGCGGCCTCCCATTCGTGGCGGGTCAGCGCGTTTGGCGCGCAGTCCTTGGTTATCTTCACATGGGTGACCCCAAATAGCCCGCCAAGGGCCGCGCTAAGCACACAGGCAAGGCCCAGCGAGACCTCGGGCGCAAAGACCACCGGCCCCACGCCAAGTGCCCCCGCCACGGCAAGAATGACCGCGCCCCCCGGCACGATCCCTGCCCAAAGCGGGGCGCGCAAATAGATCAGCCCCACGCCAAGTCCGCCGCCCCAAAGCAGCGAGGCGAGCATTGACGGGCGAAACCCCTGCCCTGTCGCAAAACTCATCGCGACCGCAAGGATGATCGACAAAACCACCATCCAAAGCGCGCCAAGCAGCGCCCCGGCGACGACCCCATGGCGCAACCTATCCATGATGGTGCCCCCGCTGACGCACAACGCCCCGCTTGACCCGCGCGCAACATCCAAATTTCTGACGAAGATTTGTGCCCATTACAGACCTTCCTCCTGACTGATAAAGCGGAAGAAAAACACCGAGAACACCAACAGGCAGGCAAAGATCACAACCGCCACCGCAGCACCCGCGCCAATGTTCGAGATCGCAAAGGCCTGTTCGTAGACATTGACCGTCAAGGTCCGCGTGCCCGCATTGCCCCCCGTCAGCAAAAAGATGTCGTCGAATTTGTTGAACGTCCAGATAAACCGCAGCAGGAACAGCACCGACAGAATACCCAGCAGCATCGGCATGCTCAGATACCAAAATTGCTGAAACGGCGAGGCCCCGTCCATATCCGCCGCCTCATACATATCGGTATCAATCGACTGCATCCGTGCCAGAATGAACAGGAAGGATAGCGGAAAATAGCGCCAGATTTCGAACACCGTCACCATGATCAGCGCCAGCGGCCGTTGCCCGAAAAAATTGATCGCGCCCTCGGTCACGCCCATCTGGATCAGCAAAGCGTTGATCGAGCCGGAAAACGGATCAAACAGCGTCACCCATGTAAAGGCGACGGCAATGATGGGCGAGACATAGGGAAACAGAAACAGCCCTCGCAAAATCCCTTGCCCGCGAAAGCTCTTGTTCAGCAAAAGGGCTGCAAACAGCCCGACCACAAGCGCGCCGATGGTGCCAAAGACCGCATAGAACAGCGTCGCCCAAAGCACTTGCCAGAATTCTGACCCATCGAAGATCCGCGCGAAATTCTGGCCCGTAAACTCGGCGTTGGTCAGCACATTGTCGCCCTGCCCGCTCACCTCGGGGGCGCTGCCCTCGGTCATGTCCTCGGCCGTATCGCCGTCGGTGCCAAGCGTCACCGGAATTTGCAGGCGCTCATTAAACCCCGGCTCTATCGTTTTGAAATCACAAATCAATACTGCGCCTTCAAGGGTGCAGACCTCGGGCAACTCACCAAGCGTCACGCCCTCGGGGATCACATCGCGAAAGCTTACCCCGTCAATCGGTTTGCTTTGCGACGAATTGCGCACCCGGTATTCGATCCGATACGCCTCGCCCCGGCTGCGCAGGCTTTCGCGTACAATCGGCGTCACCGCGCGCAGATCCGCAATACCCACGGGTTTGACGCTGATCCAGAAGATTGCCAGCAGCGGCAAGATAATAACCATACTAACGATCGCCAGCGTGGGCAGCAGCAGCCCCCAGGCCAGCCGCGCCTCGCGCCGCGCCAAGGCCCCGCGCGTGGTCGGAGGGCTCGCTTGTGTCATACAAAGCTATCCATGACGAAAAAAGGTAAACAGCGGGTGGCGCGCGGTTGACGCGCCACCCGATCAGTCACGACAGGTTCACTCGACCGTCGCCAGTTCCGCGTTCATCGCGGCCACAGCAGCAGCGGCGTCAAGCTCGCCATCCAGAAATTGGCGTACCACGCGGTTGACCGCCTGCCCGTTGATCATCTTCGAGGCCAGCGACAACTGTCCATCCGCCACGCCCCAACGCTGCGCCACGTCCAGACCGCCTGTGATTTCGGCAATCATTTCTGGGGCATAGAGCTTTGACAGAGGCGCTTTGCGATCCACCCCAACGTCCAGCATCGACCAGCCTTGCGTAAATTTTCCGGGCTCTTCCATCGTGCCCGTGCGCACCGGAAACTTGCCCTCTGGTGCGATGGACAGCGTCTGCAAATAGCCTTGGTCCATCGAGAATTTCACAAACTCCATGGCCGTATCGGTATCCGCATCCGAGGTGATCCCGAAGTAACGCACATCGCCCCAAGCCGCCCCGTCCGGATTGGACGGGCCTGCAAATGTGGTCACGATGCCCGTCTTGCTGGCCAACTCACCAGAGGTCGGATCGTCGTTGATCGTGGGCGGCGCGCTATCGCGCAGACCGGCCAGTTCGTCCAGAATAAAGGGCGACCAGATGATCATCGCGGCTTGTCCGGCAAAGTACAGCTCGCGCGATTGCTTCCAGTACAGCTCTCCCGAAGGCGAGGCGTCCGCGATGGCCTTGTAGAACTCCAACACCTCGATCGTCGGGCCAACCTCCAGCGGCTTGAAGCCATCGGGACCGACGGGCGACACGCCATTGGCGAGGAACACATGTTCCAGCACCTGACTCATGAAATTCTCGTCCACCTTGGTGGCGGCCACGAACCCGTACATCTGCGGCGGGTTGTGCAGTGCCGCCAAAGCGGCGGAAACATTGGCATAGGAATTGGGCGCGGCAAGGCCCTTTTCATCAAACAAATCCTTGCGGTAGACGATCATCTGCGTCCAGCCGTCCACCGGCACAGAGGCGATCCCACCGTCGTAGGCGGCCATGGCCACCGCGCCGGGGGCAAAGGTGGAAATGCCCAGATCCTCGACCACTTCGGTCGCGGCATCGGTGTCCAGCAGCCCGGCCTCGGCCCATGGCAGCGCATATTGCAGGGTGTGATAGATCACGTCAGGCAGATCGGATGCGGCAAAGGCCGCCGTGGCGCGCGTGCCGAGATCGCTTTCGCTGACCGGGATGACCTCCACCTTGTTGCCCGTCGCCGTCTCGAACTCTGCCGCCATCGCCTGTTGCCGCGCCAGCCGCTCTGGCTGTTCTTCGGTCGTCCAGAAACGGATGTCATCGGCCACCGCCGCCCCCGTCAGCATCACAAGCCCCATCGCAGAGCTTAGCATCAGCCGTGCGGTGCCAGTTTTGGATTGAATGGTCATGTCGTCCTCCCTGTGGAAATTCATCTGCGCTTTCACCCCAAAGCGCACGGATCGCGTTTGACGAAGCATTGCCGAACTCTGGTGCCAGCCTGCTCTGGGTCAGTAAAACATTTGTTGGTTGCAACGTTGCAGCAATCAGAGCGTAAAAGCAATCAGTTAAAAAACATCATGTTATCAGTTTATTATAGCCTGTGAATGGAAATCTTCAGCTTGGGCGTGCAAGTTTTCTGCAACGTTCTAAGTGGAATCGGTATAAGATCGCAAAATCCAGAACGGAGTCTGTATCGGTGCAACCCGGCGACAAGCCCCCAACGTTGAAAACCATTGCCGAATTGACCGGGCTCAGCCTGTCGACGGTGTCTTTGTCGCTGCGCGATCCCAGCAAGCTAAAGCAAGACACCAATGACAAGGTCGAACAGGCCGCGCGACAGGTGGGCTATGTGCCCAACCGCGCGGGCGTGCGTCTGCGCACCGGGCGCACCAATGTGCTGGCGCTGGTTCTGGCCAATGACAAGAACACCATCGACTACACGCGTCTGCTGGTACAGGGGATCGGCGCACAGATAAGAGGCACCGAATACCATCTGAACGTCGTTCCCGACTTTGGCGGTGGCGATCCTGTGGAAGCCGTACAATATGTGCTGGAAAACCGCACGGCGGATGGCATCATCCTGAACCATACCACCCCACGCGATCCCCGCGTCCAGATGTTGATGGAGGCGGGTTTTCCCTTTGTCTCGCACGGGCGGACCGAATTTTACACACCGCATGCCTTTCACGACTTTCATTCCGAACGCTATATCCAGATGGCCGTGGCGCGGCTTCTGTCCAAGGGACGACGCCACATCCTGTTGGCAGCGGTGGACAATCGGAACACGAATTACATTAATATTATCAATGCCTTCCAAACGGCCATAGCGCAATCCGGGGTTTATAATGTGCAGGGCGACGTGGTGCGCCCGACAGATGTCCTGCATTCTGCCGCCGCCGCCCGCGCCTATGGGCGCGCGCTTGCCACGCGCGCGCAACCCTATGACGCGATCATCTGCAGCGACGAGTTGACCGGGCTGGCGCTGATCTATGGGTTAAAGGACGGGGACGCGCATCTGGGGCGCGACTACGATTTGATCAGCAAGCAGACCTCTGACATTCTGCCCGTGCTTTACCCCGAAACGGACACTGTGGCAGAAGATTTCTTTGCCGCCGGGGGCGAGCTTGCGCGCCTGCTGATGGTCCGCATTGACGGGCAGCCGCCACAGAGCCTGCAAAGCTATCAAGAACCTGTGCCCTCTTGGTCGATAGATTAACTGGCATATCACGGTCCAAGACGGTTATGCTAATATGCAGCGAAAGGGACCTGATATGCCAGAGATCCAAACCTTCAAAACCATGTGTCCGATGAACTGCCACCCCACGCTATGTGGGATGACGGTCACGACAGACGCCGGAAATCTGGTGTCCATAGAGGGTGATGTAACCAACCCGGACAGTCAGGGGTTTCTTTGTATGCGGTGCAAGGCGGCGCATGAGATTGTCGGCAACGCGCGCAGGCTGCTGACCCCACAGATCCGCAGAGGCCGCAACCCGCAAGACCAAAACACATCCGACAGGGACACACCCGATTCGAGCACAGCCGACAGGGACACGCCCGAATGGGACACAACCGATTGGGACCCAACCGATTGGAACAGTGCGCTCGATCAGATCGCCGCAAAGATGCAAGAGGTCGGCCCCAAGGCGGTCGGCTTTTGGCAGGGGCATGGAAACTTTGCCAATGACTATGCCTTTGGCCTGAAACGTGGCCAGATGGATCGTTTCGCCAATCTCTATGGCTGCCAATCGTGGAACCCGGCGATGATCTGCTGGGGGCTGGGCGGGTTTGGCCTTGGGCTCAGCGGCGCGCTGGAAACCTCGACCAAAGAAGACCTTGGCACCCATTCCCGGATGGTGATCCTTTGGGGGGCCAATACGGTCAGTCAGGCCAATACGATCCGCCACGTAGAGCAGGCAAAGCGGCGCGGCGCGCGTGTCGTGGTGATCGATGTGCGCCGCACAGAGGCCAGCGCGCTGGCGGACGAAGTGATCCTGCTGCGCCCCGGTTCTGACGCGGCGCTGGCGCTGGCGCTGATGCAGGTGATTATCGCAGAAAACCTTTGGGACCAAGGCTTTGTCAGCGATCACACGGTTGGCTTTGACGCGCTCAAGACCCATGTGCAGCATATGACCCCGGACTGGGCCGAGGCGCAAACCGGCGTGCCCGCCGCGCAGATCACCGCCCTTGCCCGCAGCTATGCGACCACGCCCCCGGCGATGATCGTGATGGGCGGCTCGTCTCTGCACAAGGGCGACAACACGTGGAATGCCGCGCGCGCCATTTCCTGTCTGCCCGCCCTGACAGGCGATTTCGGACGTCCCGGCGGGGGTCTGGGCCCACGTCACGGCGGGCGCAGCCACGGCGTTGGATTCACCGATATTTCGGCGTCAGAGCACCGCCTGCCCGGCCCCTATATCCCCAACCAGATGGACTCGATTGTCGAGGCTCTGGAAAGCGGAGCGGTCAAGGTTCTGGTCTCGATCGGCTCGAACATTCTGTCCTCTTATTCCGACACCAACCGGATGCGCGCGGCTCTTGCCAAGGCAGAGCTTATCGTCGTCTATGACATCTTTTCCAACCAGACGATCCGCGAGGCCGCCCATATCGTTCTGCCCGGCACGATCTGGCTGGAAGAGATCGGGGCGAAATCCACCAACACCCATATTCACCTGACCGACCGTGTGCTGCCCGCGCCCGGACAGGCGCGGCCGGCGTATGAGATATACAAAGGTCTGGCGCAGCGGCTGGGAGTGGCGGATGTCTACCCATGGGCCAATCAAGAGGCCGCGATGAATGTCGTGCTTGACCACCCCGCCACACGACAGGACGCAGGGCGCGCCACCATCCAGATGCTGCGCGAAAATGGTGGGCGTCTGGCGTTGAACATCTCGCATGTTGCCTATCCGACGCGGGATTTCACGACTCCCTCTGGCAGGATAGAGTTCTATTCCCAGCGCGCGGCCGACATGGGGCTGTCTCCTTTGCCCGTCGCCGCGCAGACGAGTGACCGACAAGACGGCCTGATCCTTACGCATGGGCGCACATTTGCGCATTTCCATTCTTTCTATGACCATGGTCGCGCCCTGCCCACCTTGGCCGCACGCGAGGAAGAACCCGATGTCTGGATCGCGCCTCAGGATGCCAACGCCCGCGGGATCAGCGACGGCGATCCGGTTGAGATGTTCAACCCGCGCGGGCAGTTTGCCGCGCGCGCCAAGGTGACGGCGCGGATGCCTGCGGGGGCCGTCTGGATCCGGGACGGCTGGGCGGGTCTGAACGTGCTCAGCGATGGTGCCCCGGTGCTGCCAGAGGCCGCGCTTGACAGCTTTGCCTTTTCGGTCGGGCAAAGCAGCTATGGCGCGCGCCTCGACATTCGCCCACGCCCGCGCCCGGCGGTGGCAAGCCAAAGCTGACCAGACCAAAACGGGCCGCCCCAAAACGGGTCGCCCCAAAACGGGCCGCGTCAAAGATCGCGTGCTAAGGTCGCGAGACCTATAGCACGCCCCCCGGAACGCCCGCCAATCCGCCCCCACAGAGCGGCACCTTGCATTCTGACAGGTTTCTGATTAGGTCTGTGTCTTCGCCCGCTCGACCCTGCGTGCCGCTTTTTCTGACATCCCTCGCAGTTCAAACCCCGTCCCGTCCACGGCTTTGGCGGAACAGCCCTTGCTGTTCTTGCGGGCTGCTTTTGCGAGGGTTGGCCTGCCTTGGACCGAGGTCACGACATTCGATTTTCGACATGCGATGCCCCTTGCATCATTTCAGACATTGCCCCTCGACGCCGAGGATTTCAGGAGAGTTTCAATCATGAATTACGAACGAAAACGCGCGCCGGTGGCTGTTATACTGGCCGCAGGTCTGGGGGCCGGACTAAGCCCGCTGACGGATAAATGCCAAAAAAGCCTGCTCTCGGTCGGGGGCTCTTTTCTGATCGAGCGGATGATGCGTAATTGTTTAAGCTGCGGCATTGCGCAATTCGTTCTGGTGCTGGGCCACCGCGCCGAAGAGGTGCGGAAATTCGTCGACAAGACGTTTCGCGGCGTGCGTGTGACCTATGTGATCAATCCACGTTATCGCGACACAGGCAGCGGCTATTCCCTGATGCTGGCCGCCGCCGCCGTGGGCACCTCAGAGTTCATCAAATTCGACGCGGATGTTGTGTTTGACGTGAAAATCCTGCGCCGTCTGGTGGATCATGACCTGTCTGACGTGCTTTGCATCGACAGCCATGCGACGCTGGACGCACAAGAGATCAAGGTCGCCACCGATGTTGACATGCAGGTGATCGAGTTTGGCAGATCGCTGGATCCCTCGCTGGCGCAGGGCGAATACATCGGCATCGAAAAGATCAGTGCCAAAACAGGCCCGCTGGTGTTCGCCGAACTCACACTGATGATGGAAGACAAGGCCCATTTGCAGGCCGACTACGCGGTGGCCTATGCGCGACTGTTGGAAAAAGAGCTGATCTTTCAGGCGCTTGACATAGTGGGTCTGGACTGGACGGAAATTCGCACCGTCGAAGATTTCGAGCGCGCGAACAAGATGTTCGGCACCCCCATCACCACCATATCCCGTGGCCAGCAACGCGCGTTGGACGAGGCGGCGGAGGCGGCAACAAAGGCCTAGACATCAGAAGGCGGGGGCGGTCGGCAGAAATCGTCAGGCTTGGCAGCTTATTCCGGACTGCCCCCTTGCGAACGCGGCGGAAATAGCCACATACCGATTGTGTTGGCACTCAGGTGTGGCGAGTGCAAACATGTCGCGACGCATGCCATCCCTACCCGGAAAGCTCGAAAAGGAGTATTTCCATTTTGTTTACCCCCCTCCACGACCGCGTTCTCGTTCGCCGTATCAAAGGCGATGAAAAGACATCAGGCGGCCTGATCATCCCCGAAACTGCCAAGGAAAAACCTCAGGAAGGCGAGATTGTCTCTGTCGGCCACGGGGCCAAGGACGAGGCGGGCGCGCGCATTGCCATGGACGTCAAGGCGGGCGACCGGGTTCTGTTCGGCAAATGGTCCGGCACCGAAATCAAGATCGACGGCGAAGAGCTTATGATCATGAAGGAAAGCGACATCTTTGGCATTCTCGCCTAAGGCGTAACGCGTCCTTTTTCCCCTTTATTCAGGAATATCCACATGTCTGCAAAAGACGTCAAATTCGGCACGGACTCCCGTGATCGTATGCTGCGCGGCATCAACACGCTGGCCAATGCGGTCAAGATCACTTTGGGTCCCAAAGGGCGCAATGTGATCATCGACAAATCCTATGGTTCGCCCCGGATCACCAAGGACGGTGTGACGGTCGCCAAAGAGATCGAACTCACCGACCCATTCGAGAACATGGGCGCGCAGCTGGTGCGCGAAGTGGCCTCTCGGACCAATGACGAGGCGGGCGACGGCACAACCACAGCGACCGTTCTGGCGCAAGCCATTGTCAAAGAGGGCATGAAGGCTGTCGCCGCCGGCATGAACCCGATGGATCTCAAACGCGGGATCGACACGGCTGTGGCCGCTGTGATCACAGAGGTCAAAGCCATGTCACGCCCCGTCGCGGGCACGGATGAGATTGCCAAGGTCGGGACAATTTCGGCCAATGGCGAGGCCGCGATTGGCCAGCAGATCGCAGACGCCATGGCGCGGGTCGGCAACGAAGGCGTGATCACTGTTGAGGAAAACAAGGGTCTGGACACAGAAACCGAAGTCGTCGAGGGGATGCAATTCGACCGCGGCTACCTCAGCCCCTATTTCATCACCGATACGGCCAAGATGCTGGCCAATCTGGACGATTGCGTGATCCTGCTGCACGAGAAAAAGCTTAGCTCGCTGGCCCCGATGGTGCCCTTGCTTGAGGCTGTCGTGCAGGCGGACAAGCAGTTGTTGGTCATTGCCGAGGATATCGACGGCGAGGCACTTGCCACGCTGGTGGTGAACAAGCTGCGCGGTGGCCTCAAGGTTGCAGGCGTCAAGGCCCCCGGCTTTGGCGACCGTCGCAAGGCGATGCTGCAGGACCTCGCGATCCTGACCGGGGCGCAGTTGATTTCCGAGGATCTCGGGATGAAGCTGGAAAGCGTCACGATGGACATGCTGGGCAGCGCCAAAAAGGTCACGATCACCAAGGACACCACCACCGTCATCGACGGCGCTGGCGATCCGGCAGAGATTGCCGCGCGTGTCACCCAGATCCGCGCCCAGATCGAAGAGACGACCTCTGACTACGACCGCGAAAAGATGCAGGAACGTCTGGCCAAGCTGGCGGGCGGGATTGCGGTGATCAAGGTGGGCGGCGCGACAGAGATCGAAGTCAAGGAACGCAAGGACCGTGTTGACGACGCGCTGAACGCGACCCGTGCAGCGGTGCAAGAGGGCGTTGTGCCCGGCGGCGGTGTTGCCTTGGTCCATGCGGGCAAGGTTCTTAAGGGCATGACCGGCGACAACGCCGATCAATCCGCCGGGATCGCGCTGATCCGCAAGGCACTGCAGGCTCCGCTTCGTCAAATCGCGCAAAACGCGGGTGTGGACGGGTCGGTTGTGGCGGGCAAGATCGCTGAGAATGACAGCAAAAGCTTTGGCTATGACGCCCAGAACGACGTCTATGGCGATATGCTTAAGGCGGGCGTGATTGACCCCACCAAAGTGGTGCGCATCGCGCTGGAATATGCAGCCTCGGTTGCCGGTCTGCTGATCACCACAGAGGCGATGATTGCCGACAAGCCGTTGAAATCAAGCGGCAGTTCCATGTCTGACATGGGTGGCATGGGCGGCATGATGTAAGCCACCCTGCCCTGATCTGAATGACTGCGGCCCGCTGGTCTTGACTGGCGGGCCGTTTTCTTTGGGACAGAGGCTCTAATCCCCCAGACCCAGCTTTGCCTTCTGATCACTCGCCCATTTCAGGATCGTCAGATCAAAGGTCAACGCCATCAGCGACACGCAGATCCCCAGCACAAAGTTCTTGCCCAGATCCGTGCCCGCCAGCGTGCGTTGCAGCTCTTGCCCCAGATCCTGCGTGCCGATGAAGGCGGCGATGATGACCATGAAAAACGCAAACATGATCGCCTGATTGAACCCCACCGCCATCGTAGGCAGCGCGAGGGGCAGTTGCACCTTGAACAGCTTTTGCATCCGCGTGGCCCCGGCCATATCCGCCGCCTCGATCATTTCCAGCGGCACCGTGCGCAGGCCCTCGATGGTGTAACGGATCAGCGGCACCATGGCGAAGATCAGGATCGAAAACACCACCGCCACATCCGTAATCCCAAACAGCATGATCGCCGGGATCAGATAGACGAAACTGGGAAAGGTCTGCGCCGTGTCACACGCCAACAGCACCCGACCCGACCATTTTTGCGACCGCGCCGCGATGATCCCGATGGGCAGGCCGATCAGCATGGCAAGGCTCACCGCCGAGATCACCGAATACAGCGTGATGACAGAGCGGTCCCACCACCCCGATAGCGCCACGAAACCAAAGAAGATCCCCGCGATCACCGCCTGCCTGCGCCCGCCCAGCCAATAGGCAAAGGCCATGATCATCAGGATAAAGGCAGGCGTGGGGATCGACAAAAGGAAGTTGCGGAACGGGATCAGCACCTGAACATTAAGGAAAACGCGCAGGAAATTGGTGGTCGCCTTGACCCATTCAACATTCAGGGCGGCCTTGATCAACGCGTCAAGCTCTCGTCCCTGACTGAAATCCTGCCTGCGCCCGATCTCGGCGGCAATCGGGAGCACCTGTGAAACCGCGAGGAAAAAGACAAAGAACCCGACCGCCAGCACAAGCGTGATATGACGGCGCGCCCAAGATGTGCCGCGCTCGAAATGGACGGGCTGTTTGACGACCCACGCCTTTGACATCCGGTCCAGCATCACCGCCAGCAACACGATTGTCACGCCGATCTCGAACGAGCGGCCCAGCTTGAAACTGCCCATCATTGCCAGCAGTTTCGCGCCCAGACCCGGCATCCCGATAAAGGCGGTCAAGACGACCATGGCAAGGCAGAGCATGATGACCTGATTGACGCCGACCAGAATTTCGGTACGCGCCGAGGGCAGGTAGACATGGCGCAGCAACTGCCCCTTGGTGCAGCCGCTCATATGACCCGCCTCGACCACTTCGGGCGGCACTTTTTGCAGGCCCAGCGTGGTCATCAGGATCATCGGCGGGATCGCATAGATCGTGGTGGCAACGGCGCCCGCGGTGGGGCCGACCTTGAAAAAGATCACGGCGGGCAAGAGATAGGTAAAGAATGGCAGGGTTTGCAAGACCGACAGAACCGGCTTTATCGTGCGGTTGACCCAAGCGTATTTCCACGCCGCGATGCCCAGCGACAGACCGATGACAAAGGCCAGCGGCGCGGCAACGGCCAGCACCGACATGGTTTCCATCGCAATTTCCCACTGGCCGATCAGCGCGGTCCAGACGAAGGTTCCCGCGCCCAGCAACGCCATGCGCCACCCGCCCAGATAATAACCGATCACCCCTGCCACCACCGCCACGGCGGTCCATGGCATCGGGCCAAGGTAGGGCCAGCGGCGTTTGCCGTAAAACAGGTTGCCCGTGGCATCGAGGACCCATTCCAGCCCCTCGGTAAATGTCCGCGTCAGCGACAAAAGCCCCAGATCATCCTTCACAAAGTTGAAAATCACGTCGAGCCACTGGGCAAAAGGCGGGATCAGCGCCTCTGGCAGACGGTGCAGCGCGGCGGGCAGCAGGCCGACATACTGCAAAGCGGTCAGAGCGACCGCAACGGCAAGAAGTTGAAGCGAGATCTGACCACGGCTGGCTTGCATCACTCCGCTCCGACCAGAATACCCAGCGCCTCTTCGCGGCTCATCGCGCCGATGATCTCGCCCTTGCGCATCACCGGAATGGCCGGACGCAGATCCTGTATCAGCAGCTTGGCCAGCGCATGGATCGACGTGGCCGCGTCCACCGGATCGCCCTCGCCCAGCAAATCCGCCTTGGCCAGAACGCCTGCGCGCACAACGCGGGCCTTGTCGATGTCTTCGGTGAATTTGCGCACATATTCGGTCGCCGGGTGCAGCACGATCTGATCGGGCGTGTCGCATTGTTCGACCGCGCCGTCCTTCATTATGGCGATACGATCCGCCAGCCGCAAAGCCTCGTCGAAATCATGGGTGATAAAGACAATCGTCTTGCCCAGCATCCCCTGCAGGCGCAGGAATTCGTCCTGCATCTCGCGCCGGATCAGAGGGTCAAGCGCCGAAAACGGCTCGTCCAGAAACCAGATGTCGGGCTCGATCGCCAATGAGCGTGCGATGCCGACCCTCTGCTGCTGACCACCGGACAATTCGCGCGGAAAATAGTCCTCGCGCCCCTCAAGGCCGACCAGTTTGACCACCTCTAACGCGCGTTCGCGCCGGGCGTGTTTGTCTTGTCCGCGCATTTCCAGCGGAAAGGCCACATTTTCCAGAACCGTGCGATGCGGCAGCAGGCCAAAGCTTTGAAACACCATGCCCATCTTGTTGCGGCGCAACTCGATTAACTCTTTCTCGGACAGGGCCATGATGTCCTGCCCCTCGACCTCGATCACACCGCCGGTGATTTCGTGCAGCCGCGAGAAACAGCGCACCAAGGTGGATTTGCCAGAGCCGGACAGGCCCATGATCACCAGCATCTCGCCGCGCGTCACCTCGATGGACACATCCGCAACCCCGGCGATATAGCCGTCGGCCCGGATCGCCTCGAAATCCATGCCCGGTTTCATCGAGGCCAGATATTTTTTCGGATCGGCCCCGAACAGCTTCCAGACGTTTTTGGCAGAGATGACTGGTTTGGCAGAGAGGACGGGCGCAGCCGCAAGCGCATCTGGGGTCATGGGACATCCTGTATAAAAGAGGCCCCGCCCAAGTGTCTCGGGCGGGGCTTTTGTCAGATTAGGCCTGTGGGAAAAGGATCACTCGACCCAAGGCTTCCAGACGGCTTCGTTCGCGGCCAGCCATTCTTCGGCGGCTTCTTCCGGCTCCAGATCATCGATATCGACCAATTTCGCCATTTCCGCGATCTGCGGGTTGGTAAAGGAAATCTTGGTCAGCACCTCGTAGGCGGCTGGCCATTTCGCTTCCATTCCGTCCCAAGCCGCCTTTTTCATATAGCCATTGGCCGGGTTACCGCAGTCATAAAGCGCATCCGGGTTTGGCCCCACAGCCGGGTCCTTGTCACACCCGTCAACCCACTCGGGGAATTCGACGAATTCACCGGGCCAGACAGCTTCAGCAAAGTTTGGCGTCCAGTTGAAGACCACGATTGGCTTTTTGTCCGCCTCAGCCGCGCCGATTTCAGCCCAAAGGGCCGCAGCCGAACCGGCGTTCACCACGACAAAGTTCATGTCCAGCGCGGCCACACGTTCCTGACCATGCTTGAGCCAGTCAACGGGGCCATCCAGATAGCGGCCCTT
>CALGTJ010000826.1 GCA_937901435.1 uncultured Rhodobacter sp.
CCTATGACGGCGATCTGGCGCGGGTGATGATCCCGTCGGATGTGGGGATCGCATTGGTCGCCCAGATGGCCGATCCCTCTGCCGATCTGGACGCGCCAATGAAAGGCCCGCACCGCACCGCGCGAGACGGGTCTGCCGATCTGCATCGGGCCGCGATCCGCCTTGCCAAAACCGCGCGGCTTTTGCCTGCAGTTGTGGTTGTCAGCATCCCCGACGACCGCGCCTATCCTGCTCTGACCCGCATCGACATCAAGGCCGCCGCACCCGTTCTGGACGCGCTTAGCCCGATGCACAGCGTCATCAGCGCGCGCGTCCCCCTACTGGTGTCAGAGGCCAGCCGTCTGCATGTCTTTCGCCCGGATGATGGCGGCGAAGAGCATTACGCGGTCGAGATTGGCCGCCCGCCCCGTAACGCGCCAGTGCTGTCGCGCCTGCATTCGGCCTGTTTCACCGGCGACCTTCTGGGCAGCCTGAAATGCGATTGTGGCCCGCAGCTGAACGCTGCTCTGGCGCATATGGCGGCCGAGGGGGCTGGCGTTCTGTTGTACCTGAACCAAGAGGGGCGCGGGATTGGCCTTGCCAACAAGATGCGCGCCTATTCCTTGCAGGATCAGGGCTTTGATACGGTCGAGGCCAACCACCGTCTGGGATTCGAGGATGACGAACGCGATTTCAGGATCGGAGCGGATATTCTTAAACGCATGGGATTCTCTGCAACTCGCCTGTTGACCAATAACCCGGCCAAAGTCGAAATGATGCGCGCCAATGGCGTTGAGGTGACAGAGCGTGTCCCGCTCAAGGTCGGGCTGAATCCGCTAAACGCCAAATATCTGGCGACAAAGGCCAAGAAATCCGGGCATATCCTGTGAGTCACGCAGATCTGGTGCTGACCCCACGTGGGGTGCGCTTTGCCGGGCGGATCTTTCCCTGCACCATCGGGCGCGGTGGCGTGAGCCGCGACAAACGCGAAGGCGACGGCGCGACGCCCATCGGCACACATCACATCGCAGGCTGTTATTATCGACCCGACCGCATGACGCAGCCCGTTGCCTGGGCGAACCCGATTCGCCCCGGCGACCTGTGGTCAGACGCCCCCGAAGATAGCGCCTATAACCAGCTTGTGCGCGTACCTTACCCTCATAGCAACGAATCAATGCGCCGCGCCGATCCCCTATATGATCTGGTGTTGATCACCGATTGGAACTGGCCCGTGGCCACGCCCTACAAAGGCTCTGCCATCTTTCTGCATCAATGGCGCGCGCCCGGATATCCCACCGCAGGCTGTATCGCGTTCCGTCGCGATCATTTGCGGTGGATTGTACAGAGTATTCAGCCGGGAACGCGGCTAATCA
Organism: uncultured Rhodobacter sp.; assembly: GCA_937901435.1. Next base: position 1,353 of record CALGTJ010000826.1, read on the forward strand.
TAGGTTAAGCGTAGACTCTGTCGCCAAAAATCGCAGAGCCGACACGCACGCTGGTCGCACCTTGCGCCACCGCTGTTTCATAGTCCCCGCTCATCCCCATGGACAGTTCCGCCAGATCGTTACGCTTGGCGATCTTGGCGAGCAGCGCGAAATGCAGCGCGGGTTCCTCATCCGCCGGAGGGATGCACATCAGGCCAACGACAGGCAAATCCAGCGCGCGACATTCCGCGATAAATCCATCCGCCTCTTCGGGCAAAACCCCCGCTTTTTGCGGCTCTTCGCCGGTATTGACCTGCACATACAGCGCAGGACAACGGCCCATCTCGTCGCGCAGACGGGCAATCGTCTTGGCAAGCTTTGGGCGATCAAGGGTCTGGATCACGTCGAACAATTCCATCGCCTGCCGCGCCTTGTTCGTCTGCAGCGGTCCCAGCAGATGCAATTCCACCGGACCAAACTGCTCGCGAAACGCGGGCCATTTGCCTGCCGCCTCTTGCACCTTGTTCTCGCCAAAGATCCTGTGCCTTTCCTCCAGAACCTCTTGGACGCGCTCCAACGGCTGCACTTTGGACACGGCGATCAGCTTGGTAGAGCCAACCTCGCGCCCCACACGGGCCTCTTCTGCGTGAATTGCTTTGACGATTTCGCCCAGAGACATCTGCGTTATCCTTGCTTTTCGGTCTCGCCAAGCGCGTGGGTAAACGCGGCAAGTTCCGTTTCATACTTGCGCCAGCCACCAACCGATTTGGCACTGATCGGCGAACGAACCTGCGAGATCGACAGCGTTTTCACCACGCGGTCATTGTCCTGTGGTGACAGACAGGCCTCGTCCCAATCCAGATCGCAATAGTCCAGCATCCGGCGAATCTGGGGTTCGGGATCTTGCACCAGATCCTCATAGCTGACCTCGATAAAACACTCGGGCCGCTTGTCGCGCCAGAAATCAATCATCTCGTCCATCGTCGCCATGTACCGCGCGATATCTGCGAGGCTGTTGGAATAACCGTGCGTGCCGGTTTCGAAATAATTCCGATAGATCGACAGCGCCGTGTCATGGGGATCGCGCCGCACCACGATGCACCGCGCCTCTGGCATCACATGATGCAGTAGGCCCATGATCATATAGGTCAGGATCGTCTTATCGGTAAAGATCTGCGCCGGACCGTGGAAATGGGCGATTCCCTGAAAATATCGGTCCCGGATCAGGGTCAATTCCTGCGACGACAGGGTCTGCGCGGGTTTGAACCCGGACTTATCGGCGAGTACTGAATAGGCCGCCCGCAGAGGCAGCGTGGTTTCCCCATAGCCGCTGACCTGCGAATGAGCGGACAGGATCTGTTCCACCAGAGTCGTGCCGGACCTTGGCATTCCAGTGATAAAGATGGGTCTCTTTCCCGTCGTATTGGCCGGAACAGGCGCCCAATGGGTGTCTGTCAACATCGCCTTGCGTTGCGCGATCTCGACGTGGCGGTTGTCAATGGACCATGGAGAGAGGGACCGCTGAAGCGTATTTGCCTCGTGCAGATAGGTGAACTCTTCGTCGCGACAGATCTGCGCCAAGGCAAATCCCGCCTGCATCCGGTCTTGTTTTGGCAGCTTGCTCTTGGCCCATGCGGACAAAAAGGGCGCAACCACCGGATCATCGGGCGTCAGTTGCGCGGTGGGAGCAAACATGCGCAGCAATGTGCCGTTCAGAGGGGCCAACGACAGCGCTTTGCGAAAGGCCTGTTCCGCACCCGGCATATCGCCCAACTGCTGCATCAGATGCGCTTTGTCCGCCAGTGGTTTCACATGGTGGGGCAAAAGCTTTATCAGGCGGGAATAGGTGGCGAGGGCCAGAGTGTTGTTGCCTGCAGCGGCATAGGCCCGGGCGAGAAGATCCAGAAGGTTTGGATCTTTGGGGCGAAGCCGGGCCGCATTCTTTGCAGACGTGACAGCCTTTACAGCCTCACCACGCTTCAGCAAATTTTCTATGTCTGTCAACCCAACCATACCTTCCGGATATATGGGCGATGCACAAAAGAAAAGAGCGGGCACGAGGCCCGCTCTTCTATATCCAAATCCGTTAGGATTAGAAGGACATTTTCAGACCCAGCGAGTAGCTGGATTCTGTGTTGGTGCAGTTGAATCCAAAGTCGCAGGTGGAATTATCACCGTAGCCGAACCGCACAGAGGCACCGCCGCCCAGATCGTAGTTTGCAGCCAGACCAAAGCCGTTATCGGATACACCGTCAGAGGAGAACTCACCATAGTTCACACCGACTGACAGAGCGTCCATCTTGTAGAACAGGCCGACGCCGATGTGATCAATATTTACCCCAAGAACGTCAATCGAGGAGTAGTTCACGATACCGCGGAGACCGTTGGACATAGCAACGTCAACGCTGACACCGTACACATCGAAGTCAGAACCAAGGACCTCACCACTCTGATAACCAAGGCCTACACCCAAAGTCACGCCACCGAGGTCGGCAGAATATTTACCACCGATACCCAAGGTCGGATCGAATACACCATCATCATCCATCTCGGCCGACACAGCGAAAGAGAAGTCGCCAAATGCGTAGTTATAGCGAACGACCTGTCCGTCGTGAGCACCGTCCGCATTACCGTTACCGTTGAAACCAGCGTGCGATGTATTTGCATCAGAGATGTCGCCAATCTGGTCAAGATCGGTCATTGCCCAGTCGAGCGCACCGTCGGTGTCGCCCATGGTCAATGTGCCGAAGGAACCGGAGATGAAGACTGTGAAGTCAGCAAGCTCGTTGCTGCCTACGTCTGCTGTATCATTGCCACGGATGGCCATTTCAACTGCGTCGTCGAGATCGATTGTCGCACCGAAAGTCAGACCGTTGTCTGTTTCGCCGGTCATGGTGAAACGAATGTCAACCGACTGGTGGAATTCCAGATCACCGCCATTGACAGAACGAACGCCCATTTCGGCAGAACCCGAACTAGCAACTTCAGCGGAAGCGATACCGGCGGATGCCACCAGGGCTGTAGTCGCGAAGAGAACCTTTTTCATGTGGTTTTCCCTCATTAAGTTAAATGTGCACCCCAACCCGGTGTTCGAATTGAGTATGTTTGTCTCCCTCTAACCGGGTGAGATTGCAAGATTGCTGGCAGGCGCTTTCGCAAAGCGGTGACGATTGATGCACCGATGTCACAGTGATTTTCACCTTCTTATATAGGCCCTGTTTTGGACCGATTCTCAAAATCTCTTGTCGCTGCACCCCGCATCCGGTACAAACACCAACAGAATAAGAGCGGGGCAGCGGTCTATGAGTGTGATTAAAACATTGAGAGCGGGCGGGATTCTGTCGATCTGTATTATTCTTGCAGGTTGCGGAAACAGTGGCGGTGTTGGCATTGGCAAGGGTGTCTTTGGCAAACGCACCGATGCTGGGCGGGTCAGTGAATCGACCCTTAGGCAACGCGAGAACACGCCAGTCGCGCAACTGGAGCGGGAACGGGCCCAAAAAGGTACGTTGTGGGATCTGTTTGCGCAGAATGACGATCCGAACGTCACTGTCGAGGTTAACAAATACATCTGGAACGCGTCCCTGGACATCCTCAACTTCCTTCCGATTGAAAGCGTGGATCCCTTTTCCGGCGTGATCGTAACGGGTTATGGCACGCCTCCGGGCGGGGGCCGGGCCTATCGCGCGACGGTATTCATTCAAGACCCGGCGCTGGATGCACGATCTTTGAACCTGTCGCTGAACACCCGCAACGGTCCTGCCAGCCGCGAGACGACGCAGGCGGTCGAGGATGCGATTCTCACCCGCGCACGGCAGTTGCGCATTCAGGACGGTCGCCTCTAGACCTGCTCTAGACCTCGGCCGATCCGCCAAGTATCAACGCCGGGCCGCTGTGCCCGGCGTTTTCCGTTAGACCTTCTCCGACAGACCTCCGACAGACCAAGGACCCCGCTGATATGTCCCACTACTCCGCCCAAGAGATCGAAGCTAAATGGCAAGCCGCCTGGGACAAGGCCGGTGCATTCCTTGCGACGCGCGATGCGGCAAAGCCGAAATATTACGTGCTGGAGATGTTCCCCTACCCCTCTGGCCGAATCCACATGGGGCACGTGCGCAACTACACCATGGGCGACGTCATCGCGCGGTATAAGGCGTCCTGCGGATTCTCTGTGCTACACCCGATGGGCTGGGACGCCTTTGGTCTGGCCGCGGAAAACGCCGCCATTGACCGCGGGATTCACCCGGCCACATGGACCTATCAGAATATCGCCGACATGAAGGCGCAGATGCAGCCGCTGGGATTCTCTCTGGACTGGTCGCGCGAGGTCGCGACGTGTCATCCGGAATACTACCGCCACCAGCAGGCGATGTTCATCGACTTTATGGAAAAGGAACTGGTCTATCGCAAGGACGCCATGGTCAATTGGGATCCAGTGGATATGACCGTTCTGGCCAACGAGCAGGTGATCGACGGCAAGGGCTGGCGCTCTGGCGCCGAGGTCCAGCAGCGCGAGATGACGCAATGGTTCTTTAAGATCAGCGACTTTACCGAAGAATTGCTGAGCGCCATCGACGGGCTGGACAACTGGCCCGCCAAGGTCAAGCTGATGCAGCAGAACTGGATCGGCAAGTCGCGCGGGTTGCAATTCGCGTTCGAACGCACCGATGGCGGCGAGGCGATAGAGGTCTATACGACTCGCCCCGACACTCTGATGGGCGCGACCTTTGTGGCGATTTCGCCAGATCATCCGCTGGCCAAGCACCTGGCAGAGGGTAATCCCGCTCTGCAAGACTTCCGCGCCGAATGTAAAAAGGGCGGCACCACGGACGAGGCCATGGACAAGGCCCCCAAGCTGGGCTTTGACACCGGGCTGACCGTCAAGCACCCGCTTGATCCCGCGTGGGAACTGCCAATCTGGATCGCGAACTATATCCGCATGGATTACGGCACCGGCGCGATTTTTGGCTGCCCCGCCCACGACCAGCGCGATCTGGACCTGTCCCGTAAATACGGGTTGCCCGTGATCGACACCTTCTTGGCGCTGAACGACCCGACGCCTGTCGAGAACGAGGCTTTTGTGCCTGCGAAAACCGAAAAGGTGAAATGGGTCAACCACTTCGCCGGGCTGGACGTGGCCACAGGCCAAGAGGCCATAGACACCACCATCAGCTTTGCAGAGGCGCAGGGCTGGGGCACCGGCAAAATCCAGTATCGCCTGCGCGACTGGGGCCTGTCACGCCAACGCTATTGGGGCTGTCCGATTCCCGTTGTGCATTGCGACACTTGCGGGGTCGTGCCCGAAAAGAAAGAGAATCTGCCTGTCAAACTGCCGGAGGACGTCACATTCGACATGCCCGGCAACCCGCTCGACCGTCATCCGACATGGCGCGACTGCCCCTGCCCGACTTGCGGCGCACCGGCAAAGCGCGAAACTGACACGATGGACACCTTTGTCGATTCGTCTTGGTACTACGCGCGTTTCACCTCTCCGCGCGCCGAAACGCCGACGGTGATGGCAGACGCGGACTATTGGATGAACGTTGACCAATATATCGGCGGGGTCGAGCACGCGATTCTTCACCTGCTCTATTCCCGCTTCTTTGCCCGCGCCATGCAGATCTGTGGCCACCTGCCCGCCAAAGCCGTCGAACCTTTTGACGCGCTGTTCACCCAAGGCATGGTCACCCACGCGATCTACAAGACAGAACGGGACGGCGCGCGTACGACCTATCATTATCCCGAAGCGGTCGAACTGCGCGACGGCAAAGCCTTCCTCAAGGACGGTGGAACCGAGGTCGAGATCGTGCCCTCTGCGAAAATGTCGAAATCCAAGAACAACGTGGTCGACCCGCTGGAAATCATCGCCAACTATGGTGCCGACACCGCCCGTTGGTTCGTTCTATCTGATTCTCCGCCAGAACGTGACGTGGAATGGACCGCGTCCGGCGCAGAGGCCACATTCAAGTTTCTCGGTCGGGTGCATCGCATCGTTTCCGATATCGCAAGTGCAGAGTCGCCAGCACAGGCCAGTGACGAGGCCCTGCTGAAAGAAATGCACAAAGCGATCCATGACGTCACCATGGGCGTTGAAAGCTTTGGCTTTAATGCCGCGATTGCGAAGCTCTACAGCCTGACCAATTCGCTGGCCAAATCAGATGCAGGATCCGAGGCAAAAAAGCAGACTGCCAAAACCCTTGTACACCTCATGTCTCCCATGACCCCGCATTTGTCAGAGGAACTTTGGGCAATGCTGGGCGGTGAGGCCCTGATCGCACATGCCGCCTGGCCTGTGGCAGACCCCGCCATGCTGGTTGAGGATACAGTGACCCTGCCGATCCAGATCAACGGCAAACGCCGCTCTGAAATCACCGTTAGCAAGGATCTGCCTAAGGAAGAGGTTGAAAAACTGGTGCTTCAGGACAATGCTGTGATCAGGGCGCTCGATGGGGGTGCCCCAAAGAAACTGATCGTTGTCCCGGGCCGGATCGTGAATGTCGTTGTTTAGACGCGCCTTTATCATAACCGCTATTGCCGCGCTCACTGCCTGCGGCTTTAGCCCGGTCTATGCACCGGGCGGCGCGGGCGATGGGTTGAAGGGCTCGATCCTTATCGACGAGCCGGACAACCGCAACGAATTCAGCTTTGTCGCGCGACTAGAGGAGCGTCTGGGCCGCGCGCAGGCCAGCAAATATCGGCTGCGCTATGACATCAAAACCGAGGCCAAAGGCGTGGGCGTCACCCCCGCGCAGGAAACCACGCGGTTTAATCTGTTCGGGACCGTGACATATGCGGTTATCGAACAAGGCACTGACAAGGTTCTGGCAACTGGCAAGGTCGAAAACTTTACCGGTTATTCCGCCACCAGCCTGATCGTGTCCTCGCAGTCCGTGACCCGCGATGCAAACCAGCGCCTGATGGTGATTCTTGCCGATCAGATCGTCGCCCGTCTGATCGCAACCTCGGCTGACTGGCGCAAATGAAGCTTGCGGGGCGCGAGGCGGCCCGGCATTTCGCCGATCCTGACCGGTCCGCCACAGCGACGCTGATCTATGGGCAGGACGCCATGCGCGTGGCGCTCAAACGGCAAGAGTTGATCGCCAGCCTGATTGGCAAGACGGGCGAAGAGGAAATGCGGCTGGAACGCCTCCCCGCCTCTGATCTGCGCAAATCGCCCGCCTTGCTGATTGACGCCATGAAAGCGCAGGGGTTTTTCCCCGGCCCGCGCGCGGTTTTTGTCGAGGATGCGAACGAAGCCCTGTCCAAGACGATCGTTGCGGCTCTGACCGATTGGCAAAAGGGCGATGCCCATATTGTCGTCACAGCAGGATCGCTTACTGCGAAATCCGGCCTGCGCAAGACTTTCGAATCTCATCGCAGTTCTTTCGCCATTGGCATTTACAACGATCCTCCGACTCGCGACGAAATAGAGGCCGATCTGCGCAAGTCCGGGTTGGCGAATGTCGGCAGAGACGCAATGGCCGATCTGACAGCCCTGTCGCGCGTCATTGATCCCGGCGACTTTCGCCAGACCATCGAAAAGCTGTCGCTTTATAAACTGAACGACACCACCCCCGTGACCGCTGATGATATTTTGGCCTGCGCGCCCCTGACCACCGATGCGGCATTGGATGATGTGCTGAACATCGTGGCCGAAGGGCGCACGGCGGAAATCGGCCCGGTCATGCAAAAGCTGACCGGGCAAGGGGTGCAACCTGTTGGCCTGTGTATCGGGGCAATGCGCCATTATCGTACCCTGCACGCCGCGTCCTGCGATCCCGGAGGACCCAGCGCCGGATTGGCCCGCGCGCGTCCACCCGTCTTTGGCCCGCGCCGCGACCGGATGATGCAGCAAGCCCGGCACTGGGGCCTGCCAAGACTGGAACAGGCCCTGCAAATGCTAACAGACACGGACCTGCAACTGCGCTCTGCCGGACAACGCGCCCCGCAAATGGCGCTGGTCGAGAGGATGTTGATCCGCCTTGCGATGCTTGCAAATGCAAAACGCTAGGCCCTTACCCAATCAGGAGATGAAAATGTATACTGTTATTGGCGGCGTGCGCAGCCGCGCCTTTCGCGTTCTGTGGATGCTCGAAGAACTGGGCCAAGACTATAAACACGAGGTTGCCGCGGTGGTGTCTCGAAACTGGTAGAAATTCTCTGGCGGCGTCTCCGAGCATGTGA
>CALGTJ010000827.1 GCA_937901435.1 uncultured Rhodobacter sp.
ACAGCGGTTTTGCGGCGCAACAAAGGGCATTCGTACGAACAGGCCCTGCTCTAAAAGCGCCGTCAAGACCCGTTGGGCAAAAGCGCCGTCCTGTTGGCAATCTACGGCAACAAAATTGGTCGCCGAGGGCAGGGTGGACAGGCCGTTTTTGCGGGCGATATCGTCAATTGATGTCCTGCTTGCCGCCACTTGCGCGCGGACTGAATCCAGCCAATCGGAATCTTTCAACGCGGCCAGTGCCCCGGCCTGCGCGGCGCGGTTCATGCCAAAATGGTTGCGAATTTTGTCAAAGCTGCGGATCAGGTCACGCTGACCGATGGCATAGCCCACCCGTGCACCTGCCATGCCGTAGCCCTTTGAGAAGGTCCGCATCCGGATCAGTCGCGGGTCGTTGATATCAATGGCTGGCGCAACCCCGTCGGGGGCAAATTCGATATAGGCCTCGTCCAGCACCAAAAGGCAGCCTTCGGGCAGCGCCTCTAGGGCGGCAGTAATGGTTTCGGCGGAATGCCATGTGCCCATCGGATTGTCAGGATTGGCAAGGTACACCAGTTTTGCGCCAACCTCGGCGGCTTTTGACATCAGCGCCTCGGGGTCTTCGTGATCCTCGCGGTAGGGTACTTTGTGCAGCGTGCCGCCAAAGCCGAGCACATGATAGTTGAACGTTGGATAGGCCCCGTCTGACGTCACCACAGCGTCGCCCGGTCCGACCAACATGCGCACGATATATGATAACAGCCCGTCGATGCCTTCGCAGACGACCAGATTATCGACGCCAATATCATGATATGCCGCCAGAGCTGTGCTGAGCGCGTGGCTGGTGGGATCCCCATACTGCCATATTTCAGCGGCCGCATCTCGCATCGCCTGAACGGCGTTCGGCGAGGGGCCAAAGACGCTTTCATTTGCGCCCAGTCGGGCGAGAAACACAGCGCCTCTTTCGCGCTCTTGGGCCTCGGGACCGACAAAGGGCACTGTTGCGGGTAGGCTATCGATTAACTTTGTGTATCTTGGATATGACATGAGATGATTTACACAGAATGGAAAACAAAGGGCAAGACCATTGATCTGGTGGGATGCGCTGGTCTACTGCGTACTCTGGAGGTGCCTTTTGGTTTTATTCTGGTCTGCCTTCACGGGTGGTAAGGTCAAGCCGGTAAAGTGATCTTGCCGCTTGACGCTCGGCACGCAAAACGTCATTTTCACCCAATCCAACATCAGGAGATACACTTGTCCAATACACCGCCACCGTTTGCTGCATATGAGTGGATGATTGCGTGAG
>CALGTJ010000828.1 GCA_937901435.1 uncultured Rhodobacter sp.
CGCTGGTGCCGTCCCAGATGCGTTCTAACCGGCTGTCGCGCCAAAAACGCTGGATTGGCAGTTCTTCCATCAGGCCCATGCCGCCGAAAATCTGCACCGCATCATCGGCAATCTTGCCCAGCATTTCAGAGCAAAAGATCTTGACCATCGCGGCATCGGCATCCGTCATCACGCCCTTTTCCGCGCGCGCCACCGCGTCATTGACCAGCAGGTCAGCCGCGCGCAGGGTCATTGCGCCATCGGCAAGGCGAAACCCGGTCGCCTGAAAGGTGCCAATCGGCTTGCCAAACTGCTTGCGCGTGGCGGCCCATTCGGTGGCCATGCCCAGAATACGCTCTGCCTTGCCGCAACAGGTGGCACCCACCCAGATCCGCCCCATGCCCAGCCATTTGCCCGACAGGTCCAGCCCATGACCCTCTTCGCCCAGAACCTGTTCGGGGCCAAGGCGCACATTGTCAAAACTCAACTGCCACGTCTTATAGCCGCGATAACTGACGCAGCGGTTGCCTTCGCGACAGTCAAAACCGGGCATTCCCACATCGACCAGAAAGGCCGTCACCCGCTTGCGCGGGCCGCGCGGGGTGTCGTCCTCTCCGGTGGCGGCAAAGACGATGGCGAAATCGGGCATGCAGGGACCAGAGATGAAGTGTTTCGATCCGTTCAGAATCCAATCCTTGCCGTCGCGCCGCGCGGTGGATTTCATCCCCATCACATCGGACCCGGCCTCTGGTTCGGTCAGCGCGAACAGCTCTCGCTTTTCACCGCGCACCGCTGGAAACAGATAGCGCTCGCGTTGATCGCCCTCGCAGGCCATCAGCAATTCGGTGGGCCGCGCGGCCCAGCTTTGCAACGCGTGGCTGGTCTTGCCATATTCGCGTTCAATCAGGGACATCTGCGCATAGCCCAGACCGCCGCCGCCGACCTCTTCGGGCAGGTTGCAGGCGAAGAGGCCCAGTTCCTTGGATTTGGCTGCGATCTGCTGGCCGATCTCGTCGGGGACATAGCCCAGACGATCAACCTCGTCCTCATGGGGAAACATCTCTGTCTCGACAAAGCGGCGGACCGTGCTGATCAAAAGGTCGGTTTCGTGGCTGGTGTCCATGGTCATTGAGGCCTCGTTCAGGATGCGCGGGTCTTTGCGTTTCGCCGCGACAGGATCGCGAAAACCACAAAGGCGATAAGGGTGATTGCGATCAGAACCACGGCAGCGGCGGCCACGGTTGGATCTGTGTTCTCGCGGATGCCGTTCCACATGCGGCGCGGCAGGGTGTAGACGCTGAATTTCGAGATGAACAGTGTGACGACGATCTCGTCCCAACTGAGGATAAAGGCGAACAGCGCGCCCGCAAAAACGCCGGGCTTGATCGAGGGCAGGATCACCCGACGCAGGGTTGTTGCGTTCGAGGCACCAAGGTTCTTGGACGCCTGTTCCAGCTTGGGATCAAAGGTCGCCAGTGACGCGCTGACCGTGATCAGAACCATGGGGGCGGCAAGGATCGTATGGGCGAGAATCAGCCCTGCGTAACTGTCCAGCAGGCCCAACGGGATCCAGAGGCGGTAAAATGCCATGGCAGAAATGATCTGCGGGATGATGAGCGGCAACAACAGAAAGGCGCGCACCAGCTCGCTGTATCGCGACGACACCCGCCAAAGGCCAATCGCGCAGAGCGTGCCCAGAATGGTCGCCAGCGCAGAGGTGGACACCGCGATCACCGCACTTTGGAAAAAGCTCGATAGCCATTCCGGGCTGGTGAACAGTTTCTCGAAATGGCGCAGGGAATACTCACCCGAGGGCATCGACAAGAACCGCTTGGGCGTCAGCGAGACCGGGATCGCAATCAGTGCCGGGGTCACCAGAAACAGCAGCAAGACCCAAGCGCCGATCCGGTTGAAGACAGAGAACAGACCGGGTCTCATCGCGCGCTGCCTCCGAACACGGTGCTGAGTTTCATAAAGCGTGACATGATCCACAGCATCGCCAGCACCCCGAACAGCATCAGCGCGGCCAGCATCGCGGCGGTGCCCCATTGCAGCGTGACCAGCAGCTGAACAGAGATATATTCGGCCACCATCAACACCTTGCCCCCACCCAGCACGGCGGGCGTGACGTAAAACCCAAGGCTGAGGATAAAGACCAGCAAGGTCGCGGCCACCAGCCCCGGCATCGTCAGCGGCAGATAGATCCGCCAGAACGTCTGCGCGCCTGAGGCCCCCAGATTGCGCGAGGCCTCCATCACGCGCTTGTCCAGCGCTTCCATTGAGACCAGCAAGGGCAGCACGGCGTAGGGGATCATGTAGTGGATCATGCCGATCAGCACGCCCAACTCGTTGCGCATAAAGGCAATCGGTTCCGCGATCAGCCCGATATCCTCTAGTGCGACATTGACCAGACCCCTGCGCCCCAGCAGCATCAGCCACGAAAAGGTGCGCACAAGGATCGAGATCCAAAAGGACACAAGCAGCAGCGTCAGCATATAGTTTTTCTGGCGCTGATAGCAGTGGACCATGGCGTAGGCGATGCTATAGCCCAGCGTGACGCTGAACAGCGTCGTGATCAGACAAATGCGCACCGTGGTCCAGATGATCCTGACCAGCACGTCATTCTCGCCCAGCTTTGCGTAATTGCCAAACCCCGGTTCCGGGTCTGTGACACTCAGCCAGAGAATGTTCAGGATCGGACCCAGATACAGCGCCATCACCAGCACCAGAAGCGGTGCGATGATCAGCCAGCCGGGGTGAATATGCTTGCGCAGAGCCTGCATCATGTGTCCGTTTGAAAGGGGCCGCCCACCACGCTTGTGCCGGGTGAGCGGCCAGAGAAAATCAGCTTATCGCATCAAGAAAGGCGTTCACCGCATCGCCGCCATTCTCGCCCCACCACGTTGGATCATTGTAAACGATCTTGTCGATGTTCATGGCAGAGGTGATCGCGTAGGGCTGTTGATCCTCGGGGATCTGCCCGAAGGCCTCTGGGTTAGAGGGCGTCATGCCAAGGCACTCCAGCAGCTTTAGCTGTGCGGGCACCTCTTGCGCGGTGGCGATGAATTGCATCACGGCCTCGCGCCCGGCGGGGTTGCCCTTGGGCACGATATAGGCCCCCGGCATCGCCATGGCCTGATTGTTGACCAGCTTGTACCGCCCGTCCGTGTCATTCTCGATCGTGCGCCCCCGGTTCTGCCAGATCATCCCCATCGACACCTCGCCATTGACACACATCGAATGCGCCTCTGACCCCGAGCCCCAGTACAGGCTGTCATCCTTGATCGATTTGATCTTGGCCAAGGCCCGGTCCATATCAAGCGGATATAGCGCATCCCCCGCCACACCATCCGCCATCAACGCCGCCTCTAGCGACCCGTTCGCCCATTTATAAAGGGATCGCATGCCGGGGAACTTCGCGGTGTCAAAGAAATCCGCCCAGTTCTGCGGTGGGTTATCCCCATAGGCCTCTGTGTCATAAACAAAGGCATAGCCGTACAGAATGATCGACACACCATATTCCAGCGCATAGCCCGGCAACGTCTTGTCCTTTGAAACGATAGAATAATCAATCGCTTCGAGGTGGCCCGTAGGGCCAAGCGAGACAGCGTTGAACAGATCACCATCCGCCACATCAGCAGTCACATTGCCGCTGTCGACCATCTCCTTGATCTTGCCTTCCAGCGGACCGGATGTGTCAAATCGCAGACCTTTACCCGTCGTCGCCGTGAACGCCTCGCCAATGGCAGAGGCATGACATTCCTCGGACTGCCCGCCCCAATTCCACATCACAACATGGTCTGCCGCAGCCTGAGCATCGCCGGCGATCACGGCATTCATGGCAACGCCGGATGCGCCGCAAAGCGCAAGGAACAGACGCCTGTCCATGCGGCCCTCGTTGTAGGCGCGGGCGCTGTCGTTAAGCAGTTCTTTGGTGAATTGTTTATCGTGCATTTTAACCTCCTTGTTATATCCGGGCGGATGCCCTTTGATCGCTTGACGCCTTTGCGACGCTCTGTTCGGCTTTAATTATGTGTCGTGCAGTTCCACCGCCGCCCCGTCCTGCCACAGCAGATCGACGCTGGCCCCCTCGCTCAGGCTTTGCTGATTGCGCCAGACGCCGCTATCGACCTCGATCTCTGTGCCGTCCTGCGTCCCGACAATGATCCGCTGCATCGCGCCAAAATAGGTGATCGAGCGAATGACGCCGCGCGCGCGCGCCTCCGGATGGCCCTCGCCTGCGCGAATGTCGATCTTTTCGGGGCGCAGCGCATAGGTCTTGCCCGCGTGGTGGATGAAATTGGATTTGCCCAGAAAACTGGCCGCGAATTTCGTCGCGGGCCGTTCGTATAGCTCTTTGGGCGTGCCGACCTGCTCTATCGCGCCGTCGCGCATGATGACGATGCGGTCGGACATGGACAGGGCTTCTTCCTGATCGTGAGTGACATAGATAAAGGTCGTGCCGACGCGCCGATGAATGTCCTTGAGTTGTTCCTGCACCTCGACCCGCAGCTTTTTGTCCAGCGCGCCAAGCGGTTCATCCAGCAGCAGCACCGGCGGCGCAAAGCACAGCGCCCGCGCAAGCGCCACGCGCTGTTGCTGCCCGCCTGACAGTTGCGCAGGCTTGCGGTCGCCAAATTCGGCAAGCTGGACAAGATCCAGCATCTCATCCACCCGTGCCCTGATCTCTGCCGCGGGGCGTTTGCGCACGCTCAGCGCATAGCCGATATTGTCGCGCACACTCATGTGCGGAAACAGGGCGTAGCCCTGAAATACCATCCCAAAGTTGCGCTTTTCCGCCGGAACATCCGCAATAGACGCCCCGTCCAGCGCAATATCGCCCTTTGAAATCTCAAGAAACCCGGCGATCATCATCAGCAGGGTGGTCTTGCCCGACCCAGAGGGACCAAGCAGGGTCAAGAACTCGCCCTTTTGAATATCCAGCGTCACCGCATTGACAGCCTTGAACACGCCAAAGGTCTTGGTGACCTCGCGGATTTGCAGGCTGCCGGTGCTGGCGATCTCAGGCATCTGCGCCCCTCAACCGTAGCTTGTTGCGCGCTTCCTGCGGGGTGACGATACGCCCGCCCATCCGTTCGATGATCTCGCGGGCACGGGTCACCAGTTGCGCGTTGGTCGCCAGAACGCCCCGGTCCAGATAGATGTTATCCTCTAGTCCCACGCGTACATTCCCGCCAAGCGCCACAGCCGCCGCCACCATCGGCATCTGGCCCCGGCTGATCCCGAAACTGGCCCAGCTTGCGCCGGGGGGCAGTTGCGCCTTCATTGCGGCCATCGTCTCTACCGTCTGATCCGCGCCCCATGGGATGCCAAGGCACAGCTGGAACATCGGCGGCGCGTCGATCAGCCCCTCTTGCACCATCGCCTTGGCAAAGCGGATGTGGCCGAGGTCAAAGACCTCCATCTCGGGCTTGACGCCCCACTTTTGCACCAGCGCCGCCATGCGCCGCAGCGTCGGAGGGGTCGAGATATAGATCATGTCGGTGTCGGAAAAATTCAGCGTGCCGCAATCGAGAGAGCAGATCTCTGGCAGGCAGTCCTTGACATGGGCCAGACGTTCTTCTGGTCCTATCATATCCGTGCCCGGCCCCGGCATCGCCGGATTGGACGGGTCGGAAATCCAGTCGCCCCCCATGCCAGCGGTGATATTGATGACGACATCCGTGTCACTATCGCGGATCCGATCCACGATTTCCTTGAACAGCTTGGGATCGCGCGAGCCCTGCCCGGTTTCAGGATCGCGCGCATGGATATGCGCCGCAGAGGCCCCGGCTTTGGCCGCCTCAATCGCCTCATTTGCGATCTGTTCGGGGGTCACCGGGACATGGATGCTCTTGCCCGTCGTATCCCCCGCGCCCGTGACGGCACAGGTCAGCACAACCTCGTAATTCATCCGCACTTCCCCTCTTTTTTACCAGAGTGGCGTCGGAGGGGGGCAAAATTTTATCGATTATCCGACGCAAATCTTGCTAGGGTGACGAAAATTCGCACCTTTCATGAAAGTGTCATGCCCGTGGAAATCGACTTGTCGCCCGCAATGAAAATCGCCGCGACCCATGCGATTTTCGTCGTGGTGCCAAGGTTCAATATCACGACCCTGATCACCATGATCGAGACGATGCGGATCGCGAATTATCTGGCGTCCAGTCCGATGTTTTCGTGGGATGTGGCGTCTTTCGATGGAGCCAATATTACCGCCAGCAATGGCATGAAATCCACCGTCAGTGTCGCGGATGACAGCCTGCGGTCGGCGGAATTTGTGTTTGTCTTGGGCAGTTGGGGCACGGAACACTATGATAACAAGACCTTGACCGCATGGTTGCGGCGACGCGCGCGGGCCGGGGCACGGATTTGCGGGGTCGAACTTGGGTCTTATGTGGTGGGGCGCGCGGGGTTGCTGGATGGCAAGGCGGCGACGACCCATTGGTCATGGCTCAGCGGGTTCAAAGAGACCTTTGACCGCAGCAATATTCAGGAATCCCTGTTCACCATCGACAACCGGGTGATGACCTGTTCGGGCGGGCTGGCCGGGGTGGATCTGATGCTGCGCCTGATCGAGGGGATCAGCGGCAGCGGCTTTTCCGGCGAGATTGCCGATCAGATGCTGCATCATCCGATTCGTCACGCCTCTTCTCCGCAACGCAGCACGATGGGGCGCAGTACAGAGACGATGCTGCCCCTAGTGCGCGAGGCGATGACGCTGATCGAGCAGAACATCGAAGAGCCTCTGAAGGTGCCCGAAATCGCCGCGCGGCTAGAGGTGTCACAGCGCCAGCTGGAACGGCAATTCCGCAAGAACGTCGGATGCACCTTGGTACAATTTGGGCTGCTGCGACGGTTGCAGAATGCGCGGTTGTTGCTGATCTCGACGGATATGAGCGTGCGCCAGATCGCGACGGCGTCCGGTTTCAACACGCTGTCGCATTTCGCCTATTCGTTTCGCAAATTCTTTGACCGTCGCCCGTCAGAATACCGCGAGGCATGGCCCGCACATGATCCGGCCCCCAGTTGGCCCGGATCGCTTGCGGATTTTCTGGGGCGGCTGAACGGCAAGCCCGGCCCGCTTCAGCCCAAGCGCGACTGACGCAGCGCGGTCAGAACCGCAACGATTTCGCGGTCACGCTGCGCGGCCATATCCTCGAAATGTCTGTCCCCGGCCAGCGCGTTGCACCCGTCCACCATCCGGTCGCGCAGGTCCTGCGTCAGCTCTGGCGCGGCCAGCCGGGTCCAGGGCAGCTTTAGCGCGGGCCCGAACTGATCCAGATTGGTCGCCATGCCGCCCGCCCCGCAGGCGACGTGAAAGGCCATGCACTGACCCTGACTGACCATGCGCGGCGCGGGGCCGTTCACCAGGGCGATGTCGATGTCTTCGGGCGTCGCCTCGCCATTGGCCACCATATGCAACGCCTCGCGCCACAGCGCCTCTTGCAGGCGGGTCGCGACGAAACCGGGGATCTCTTTCTTCATCAACAGGGGCGCTTTGCCTGCGATCTTATAAAACTCGCCTGCCCATGCGACGGCCTCTGGGGCGGTCTTTTTGCCACCGACAATCTCGACCAGCGGCAGCAGATAGGGCGGGTTGAAGGGATGGGCGATGACGGTACGTTCCGGCGTGGCGCAGTGCGCCTGAATATCGGTCATCATCAGACCAGACGTTGACGATCCTATGACCACGGAGGGCGGCAACAGCCGACCCATCTGCGCATAAAGCGCCTGCTTGATCTCCAGCCGCTCGGGTGCGCTTTCCTGCACGAACTCGGCCCCGTCCAGCGCCTCGGACAGATCGGTGACAATCCGCAACCGATCCCTTGACGCACCGGGCGCAAGGCCCAGATCGGTCAGGCTGCCCCATGCGGTGTCGAGGATCGACAGAAAGGCGGGGGTTTCGGCCTTGTCATGCAGATAGGCGGTCACATCATAGCCGCGCGCGAGGAAATGCGCGCTCCACCCGCCGCCGATGGGACCGGCCCCGATGCTGGTGACGCGCCGGACGGATGTGGGATCTGGATACATCATTCGCCTTTGAATTTAGGTTCACGTTTTTCAACAAAGGCCGCCACGCCTTCCTTGGCGTCGTCCGATTTCAGCATCTTGCGATAGATCAGCATCGGGTCGGTGCGCATTTTGTGAAAGGCCTGCTGCAGCGGGACACATTCGATCTCGCGCTGCACCTCTTTGACCGATTGCATCGCCAGCGGCGCGGACCACGCAATCGACGCCGCCCATTCGCGCGCGGCCTCCATCAGTTGCTCTTTGGGCACGACCTTGTTGACCAGCCCGTAATGCGCGGCCTCGGTGGCCGTCATGCGCCGCCCCAGCAGGAACATTTCCATCGCGATATTATGCGGGATGCGGCGGGGCAGGCGTTGCAGGGCACCGGCGTCGGGCACAATGCCCAAGGGCATTTCCGGCAGGCCGAATTCAACGTGATCCGCCGCGATCAGCAGATCGCAGGCCATCGCCATTTCAAACCCGCCGCCAATCGCCAGTCCGTTGATCGCCGCAATCACAGGTTTGTTCAGCGCCCAGTTTTCGGTCAGCCCGGTAAAGCCGCCAAAGCCATAGTCGTCGCTTTCCCACCAGTTATCCAACTGCATATCGCCGTCATTCAGCGCCTTGAGATCCCAACCGGCGGAAAAGATCTTGTCCCCACCCCCCGTCAGAATGGCGCAGCGCAGATCCTTGTCTTCGTGCAATTCCTGAAATGCGGCGGCCAGCGCCTGCGAGGTGGGCACGTCGATAGCGTTGACCTTGCCCCGCTGCAGCGTCACCTCTAACACATGGCCGTCGCGGCGCACTGATACTCCTGTCGACATACTGGCGCTCCTTACATGAATTCCGGAATGACTTCGGTGCAGAATGTCCGCAGGGATCGTTTCTGCGCGTCGTGGCTGAGGCCCATCGAGGCGTAGTAGATGAAATCGCTCAGCCCGAGCGCCTGATAGCGTTTCAGCTTTTGGATCACAGTGTCCGGCGCGCCGAACAGCAGGTTTTCCTCTAGCATGGCGGGGTCGTATTGCTCGCGCCCGTCCAATTCATCCAGCGGGATCGACGCGGGAAAGCCGTTGATCACATTGCCGGAATTACGGAACAGGTTCTCGAACTGGCTGAGCAGCCGACGGATCGCGTCCAGCCCCTCTTGGCGGTCCGCGTCGTTGTCATAAAGGCAGGCGTGACGCATCAGGGCAAAGCGCGGGTTCCATCCGTTGTCCGCCTTGACGATAGCCTCGTCCAGTTGCTGTTTATACAGCTCCGCCTCGGCAAAAGAGCGCGTCAGGGGCCAGCAATTCACGTGACAGCGGTTGCGCATGGCGTAATCATAGGTGATCGGAGAGCGCGCCGAGACCCAGACGGGCACCTCTGGCTGCACGGGTTTGGGCACAGAGGTCGCGGTGGGAAACTGCCAGAACTCGCCATCATGGGCCACGTCGCCCTGCCACAGATCGCGCACCACGGGCAGCATTTCCTGCATATAGCGCCACGCGTCTGATTGTTTCAGCCCCGGTTTCATCCGGTCGAATTCGCGTTGATAGGCCCCCGACCCGATCCCGAATTCCAACCGACCGCCACTGATCAGATCGACCATGGCCGCCTCGCCCGCCAGATTGATCGGGTGCCAATAGGCCGCGGTCGCCACCGCCGTGCCAAGCCGGATGCGATCGGTGTGCGAGGCCCACCATGTCAGCAGTTGAAACGGGTTCGGCGCGATGGTCATTTCCAGCGCGTGATGTTCGGCGGCCCAGACGATCTCGAACCCGCCCTCTTCTGCGATTTGCACCATCTCAAGCGTGTGGCGCGCGACGTCTTTCATATCCAGACTGTCGTCAATCCGTTCCATATTCACGGCAAGTTGGAATTTCATGTCAGGGTCCTTTCAAAGACCATAGAGGTCGTCATCGCATCACAAAGGGGTTGGAAATCGGCGCGTCAGAGGTGTTCATCCAGATGGTCTTGGGCCGCGTGTAATCATAGATCGCCTGAAACCCGCTTTCGCGCCCGTAACCAGAGCCTTTGACCCCGCCGAACTCGGCAATCGGGGACACAACACGATAGGTATTGACCCAAACAATGCCCGCCCGCACCGCATTGGCCATCCGCAAGGAGCGCGCAGAACTTTGGGTAAAGATCCCCGCTGCCAGCCCGTGTTCGGTGTCATTGGCAAGCGCCAGAACCTGTTCTTCGGTCCTGAAGCGTTGCACACACAGGACCGGGCCGAACAATTCGGTGTCCACGATCCGCATGTCCTGCGAGGGGCAATCGATGATCGTGGGTTCATAGAACAACCCGCCCATCCCCTCGGGTTGCTTGCCCCCGACCAGAACCGTGCCGCCCTGTTCCTGCGCATGGGCCACCTCGCGCTGGATGTGGTCCAACTGCCCGGTGGTACACAACGGCCCCATCTGGGTTTCATCCGCCAGCGGATCGCCAATGACGATCTGACGGGCCAGCGTCGTCATCTTTTCGAGGAATTCATCGGCAATATCCTCGTGCAGATACAGTCGCGAACCGGCGACACAGCTTTGCCCGGTCGCGCCGAAAATTCCCGCGATAGAGGCATTCACAGCACTTTCGATATTGGCGTCGTCAAAGACGATAAAGGGCGATTTGCCCCCCAGTTCCAAAGACACCTCGGCAAAGTTGCGTTTGACGTTTTCCAGCACATGACGCGCCGCGTTCGGCCCGCCTGTGAATGACACCCGTGCCACCAGAGGATGCGAGGTCAGCGCGCGCCCGCAGGGCTCGCCGTGGCCCGTAACGATATTGACAACACCGGGGGGGATGCCCGCCTCTTCGATCAGCTTGCCAAATTCCAGCATCGCGGCGCTGGCATGTTCGGACGCCTTCAGAACAACGGTATTCCCCGCCGCCAGCGCAGGGCCAAGCTTGACCGCAACAAGGAACAATTGCGAATTCCACGGCACCACTGCGGCCACAACCCCCAGCGGTTCGCGTTTGGTAAAGACGAACATATCGGGCTTGTCGATGGGCAGGGTTTCACCACTGACCTTATCGGCGCAACCTGCGAAAAAGTGAAAGAATTCAGCGATGTATTTAGCCTGCCAGCGCGTTTCCTTTAGCATTTTGCCGGTATCCACCGACTCTGTCCGCCCCAGCCCCTCTGACTGATCGGCCAGCAGATCGCCCAGCTTGCGCAGACATTTGCCGCGTTCTGTCGGCGTCAGCGTTGCCCAGGGCCCCTGCGTAAAGGCGCGATGCGCGGCTTCGACCGCGCGGTTCACATCCGTCTCGGTGGCCTCTGGAACCCGACTCCAGACATGTCCCGTCGCGGGGTTCATACTGTCAAAGGTGCCACCATCAGAGGCATCCACCCACGCCCCGTCAATCAACATCTGATAGCTTTTGATCTCTGTCATCTCGCCTGCCCTCCGCTGCTTGAGTCGCATTCAAGGCTGGTTTCACAGAGGACATGCGCGAAAAAACGACACCGCTTGGCGAAAAATCTGAAAACCTGATCCAAGGAACAAGGCAGTTTCGCCGCAAAGGAGCCCGCAGCATGGACAAGAAAAAACAGGTCATCGGCGGCCCGCTGGAAATCGGCGGTCGCGTTCTGTCGCTGTCGCGGGCGATCCGCGCAGGCGACTTTGTCTTTCTGACCGGGCAAATCCCGATGCGCGATGGCGCACCGATGACAGATGGCACCGTAGAGGATCAAACCCGCGCCATTCTGGATGATATCACCGCCACATTGGCGCAAGCCGGATGTACGCGCGACGATGTGGTCAAGGCGATGGTCTGGCTGCGCGAGCGCGCGGATTTCCCCGGTTTCAACGCGGTTTACGCCGAATATTTCCCGGTCGAACCGCCCACGCGCTCTGCCGTGGTCAGCGATCTGTTGGTCGATGTCAGGGTCGAGGTCGAAGTCATCGCCTATCGCCCGTTGGAGACGGCGTAATGTCCCTGTCGCCAAACGGAACCAGCTATCGCATTGTCGGCCCTGCGGATGCGCCCGTCGTTGTGCTGATCCACGGGCTTGGGTTGAACAGCGCGTGCTGGCAATGGACCACCCCGGCGCTGAGCGATGCCTATCGCGTTCTGACCTATGATCTGTTTGGCCACGGTGCCTCTGCCGCGCCGCCCCAGACGCCCAGCCTGACGATGTTTGCACAGCAACTGGCCGCATTGCTGGACCATTGCGGCATCGAAAACGCCGTGATCGCGGGGTTTTCGCTGGGCGGCATGATCGCACGCCGCTTTGCGCAGGATCTGCCGACCCGGACCCGAGGCCTCATCATCCTGCATTCGCCCCATAAACGCAGCGCTGCCGCTCAGGACGCGATATTGAAACGGGTCGACCAAGCGCGCAAAGACGGCCCGCAATCCACTGTCGAGGCCGCGCTGGACCGTTGGTTTACCGCCGGTTTTCGCACCGCCAATCCCGCAATGATGGACGAGGTCCGTGGCTGGGTGACCGCAAACAAGATCGAAATCTATCACACGATCTATCGCGTTCTGGCCGAGGGCATTGACGAAATCGTCGCGCCCGATCCTGCGATCACCTGCCCCGCGCTGGTGATCACGGGTGACGAGGATTACGGCAACGGTCCCGAGATGACCCATGCCATTGCCGCCGAAATTCCCGGCGCAGAGGCGGTGATCCTGCCCGGTCTGCGTCACATGGCGCTGGCGGAAAACCCCAATGCCGTCAACACGCCGATCCGTCGATTTCTGGATCGTCTGGATCCCGGGGCGTGAGCCCGCATATACGAGAGGAACCCGAACATGCTGCCCGAACTCAGAAAAATCGTCACCTTTGACGAAGACATCCACACCGAAGGCGGGCGCGCCGCAGATCCTGTCCTGCGCATGATCGGGGTCGCCGCCGTGGTGACAAACCCATGGGCCGGGCGCGGATTTGTCGAGGATCTCGCGCCAGAGATCCGGCGCATGGCCCCCGTTTTGGGCAAGTTGCTATCGGACCGCCTGATTGCGCTGGCCGGGTCAGGTGAGGCGATCGAGGCCTATGGCAAGGCCTGTATCGCGGGCACCTCTTGCGAGGTCGAACATGCCTCTGCGCTGATCCACACGCTGCAATTTGGCAATTTCTACCGCGAGGCGGTGGGGGCCAAAAGCTATCTGGGCTTTACCAACACGCGCGGCCCGGCGAACACACAGATCCAGATCCCCCTGATGGACAAACACGACACCGGACGGCGGTCGCATTACCTGACGGTGCAATTCTCGATCTATGATGCGCCCGCCGTTGACGAATTGGTCGTCGCATTAGGCGCCGCAACGCGGGGACGCCCGCACCATCGGATCGGGGACAGATATTCCGATCTGGCAGCCATGGGGCGCGATGTGGACAACCCGGCGGGGGTCTAGCCCGGATTATTCATCGAGGCGAGGGTGTGTGATGGCGGCGGTAGCGTAA
>CALGTJ010000829.1 GCA_937901435.1 uncultured Rhodobacter sp.
CCCGTTTCTACCCGCTTGCGCAGACCAAACAGGCGGTCGGTAAACTCTTTTCCGTTGTCCGTTAAAATGGTTCGGATGCGCATGGGGCAGGCGCGTTCAAGATCCCGCAGGAAGCGGCGGGCGTTGGCCGCCGTCTTGTTGTTGTAGATGCGGATGAAGACCCAGCGGGTGGCGCGATCAATCGCAACGAACAGATAGCGGCGGGACGCCTGGTCCTCCATCTGCGGCAGGTATTTCACGTCAATGTGGATGTATCCCGGCTCGTATGCCTTGAAGCCGCTATGCTTGGGACGGGCGCCCTTTGCCTTCAGGTCGCGCAGATTACCAACGCCGTGCCGACGCAGGCAACGATCCAGTCCTGAGCGCGAGACATCCGGGTTCAGGAACTCCCGCACCACAGCCAGCAGGTCATCCAGCGACACCAGCAGTGTCCTGCGCAAAGAAACCGCAACAGCTTCCTGAGCGGGCGTCAGCGTTGTTTGCAGTCGATGCGCTGTGTGGCTGCGATCCTGTACGCTGTCGCGCTTGCGCCACTTCCAAACCGTCTGCTCGGTAATTCCAAACCGCTCTGCCAAAACCGAGGCAGGTTCGCGGCTCGCCTGGATCTCGGCACGTATTTTTGGTGTCGTCGTCGCTTGGCTATGAAGCTGGATCAGCATTGAGCGTCCTCCCGAATGTCACCAAAAACCGATCTTGCCATGAAAAAGGCAGACCGGCGAGGATCTATGTGATCATCCGGGATGGAACAGCTAGATAAGCGACAAGACTGCAGAGTTTAAGGAACGCCTGATCAACGCCTTCGGCTGCGTCGACGTTGCGGCTTGAAGGCAATTTGGTGCATCAGAGGCCCCGTATCCAGCGATTTTCGTGCCGCTTTGGCGGCCTGAGCGGCAGATATCGATTCTGGACGGACTCCGCCTCCTGCTGCGAGCCTCGTGCACATAATGAACAGGTTGCCGAGAGCGAATAGCGTCAAGGGATGCGCCCGGTTCTTGGCCAATCCCCGATCACAGAATTGCCTTCAGCTCATCGGCGAGAATATCGGTGTTGATCTTCCAACTGCCCTCTTCCTCTCCTTTGAAATTGGTATAGTGATTATACAGGCTGTTCCCGGAGATATGGTCGATTAGATGCTGGAAGGGCATACCCTGAGAGCGAAAGATGCTTATGAGCTGCAGAACTTTCGCCGATTGCGCCATGTAGCCGGTGTTGTGCAACCCCGAACCGCTGGCGCCTCCCACCACGCGAGCCTGTGCGATAGTAGCAATCTTGTCACATTCGCGGGAAAACTCATGTGGGCGGAGGATCTCGAACCCGGCGCGGGCAAAAGTGTCTTCGACATCACTTTCGTTGACCAGTGCTCGGCCGGCAGTCATTTTCGTCAGCCCTCCACGTGACAGATAGAGCTTTTCGGGCGAGCGACCGATGCGGGACTTTTGCGCAAAGACTCGCTGGATCTTGAGCCAGATCTGGCGTTGGATAGGCGATCCCGCATCGCGGAACATGATCGCTTGATCCGGCACGATCAGCTTCTCAAAGCGCATCGGGCGGTTGACTATCACAATCTTTTCGGCCCCTACACCAATCGCTTCGAGGTGCTCAATAAAGTGTGATTCGTGCAGCATGTTCAGCGGACCATTCGCGACAGAGTGGAGAGGGCCGGTGTAATGATAAACGAAACGGAAGTTCCCAGGCGCGGCCTCCAGCACCGGCCAGAGACGTGAGATACATTCGCTCATGAAATGCCCATAGGCATGAAAGAGATAGCCCAGATAGATGAAGTTGCCCTCCATCCGTTCGGCATGGCGGAAATCATTGCTCAGGCTGTCGGGCGCGGCAGATCTGAAGGCGATCGCGCCGCCTGCGTTGGTCCGGGTCATTCGCGCTGATTCAACTGGTGCGAGATCCCGATCATAGACCGGATATTCCGCCGCGCGCTGCGGAAAGAACGTTGTTTTTGCCACAACCGCCAGCGCGTCTTCATAGCTGGAAATCTGAGGCAGATAGTGTGCAATTTTTGTGGTTGCGATACGTTGCGAATAGGGGTGGTCCTTCAGGTTCATTGAGGTCGCCACATCTGCGAATGTTTGGGCGGTAGAGGTGAAAATCATCAGTCAAATGCCTTTTTTAAATGGATGCCGCACGGGCGCTCTGATGGAGGAGACTCACAGCAGGTCGCTAATGCCGGACGCAAGGTCGATCTCAGCCCGCCAACCGGGCACTCGGGGACCGTCCACATAGGGGTACATTACTTCGGTTTCCTTATAAGGCACCGCGTCCCAGTTGATCTTCAGCGACCGTCCCGCAATGCGTTCGACCGTGGCCGCCAGTTCCCGCACCGTCAGCGTATCGTCGGACAGCGCGAAATACTCCCCACAAAGCCCAGTATCTTCTCCAAGGCACAGACGTGCCGCTGCGAGAAGCGCGTTCACCGCATCATCGCCATGCAGCACATTGATCCGCTGCGCGCCGGGCGACATGTTCAATTCCCGTCCGTCCCGCGCTGCCGCAACAAGCAGATTGATCAGTCGCCACCGTTTCTCGGAGGGGCCGTACATGACTGAGGGTTTCACGGTCATCATGCGCAGCGGCACACGGCTGCTATAAAAGTCGGCGATCGGGTAACAGGCCTGCTTGGTCGCGGCATAAAGCGAATTGGGCGCGACCCTACCATCGGGGCCGTGCTCGAGATAGGTGCCCACGTTGACCATACGAATTACAGGCACCGACCGCGACAAGCCATCCAGCAGCGCCGCGAAGAACGCCACGTTCGAGCCGATGAGATCCCCGACATCACATGGCCGATGGTCAGTGAGCACCCGGCCCGCGCAGTTATAGACCATTGTGGGCGCGATGCTGTTGACAGTGGCGACGATCTCGTCCGGAGTATCGGCACGCAGGACATCAAAGCCTGTGCCAAGCGCGCCGAAATCCGACCTGGATCGGCCCAGCAGGCAGATCCGGGGTGCCGTGCCGCGCAGACGTTCAGCCAGAGCACCGCCAAGAAACCCACTCGCCCCGGTGATCAAGATCGTCTCGGCCAACGGCGTCGCCATGTCAGGTCACTTCAGCTAGTTGCTGTGCCACAAGCGCGCGGCGGGTATCGGTATCGGGATTGCCATACCAATCTGTCACCATCCGGATAGTCTGGGCCATGTCAAAACTGGGATGCCAGTGTAGGAATTTCTGCGCTGCCGTACAGTCGAGCTTGAGAAGCCGCGCCTCATGCGGTTGATCGGTCAGGGTCTCGATGCGCCAGCGCAGCCCGTCCGGGAGGGTTTCTTCGAGCATGACCATCAGCTCCCCGACCGAGACGGTCATCGTCTCAGATGGACCGAAATTCCATCCGTTGCTGGCCTCAACCGGCGTCTCATAGCTTTGTTCAGCGAGTCGCAGATAGCCTGCAACAGGGTCGATTACATGCTGCCATGGCCGGGTGGCCTGTGGGTTGCGGATCACGACCTCTTGCCCTTCGGCGCGCGCGCGGAAAACATCTGGGATCAGCCGGTCGAGGCTCCAGTCGCCGCCGCCAATCACATTGCCGGCGCGACCCGAACACAGAACAACGCCATGATCGTCATGGCGCGCAGGAGAAAAAAAGGAGCTGCGGAAGGCCGCTGTTACCAGTTCGGTACAACCTTTGGAGTTCGAATAAGGATCGTGCCCGCCCATCGGGTCGCTTTCGCGGTAGCCCCAGATCTGTTCGCGGTTCTCATAGCACTTATCAGACGAAACCACGACGATCGTGCGCAGGCCAGGCAGATTCTGACAAGCGGCAAGCAGGTTGACGGTGCCCATGACGTTGGTCTCGTAGGTCTCAACCGGCTCGCGGTAGGACAGGCGCACCAGAGGCTGGGCGGCCATGTGAATGACGATCTCGGGCGTAAAGGCGCGCAAAGCTTCGGTCAGATGGGCGCGGTCCCGGACATCGCCCGGGATATGGTCCATCTTGTCGGCCAGCCCTAATTCATCGAACAGGCGGCTAGAGCCTTTGGGGGCTATATGCCATTCTGGATCGGTGGAATAGCCACGCAACTCAGCGCCCATATCGCAGAGCCACTGGCTTATCCAGCTTCCTTTGAAGCCGGTATGCCCGGTCAGAAATACTCGTTTACCCTTCCAGAAAGCAGGGCTCACCAAATGCGCTTTATGTGCTATCATATAGCCCCGTAAGTTACCAGATCTTCCATGGCGCGCCTTGAGGCCGCTGCCAGAGCTTTTCAAGGTTGGTCTT
The DNA here is from genome assembly GCA_937901435.1 of uncultured Rhodobacter sp. The sequence continues at coordinate 4,235 of CALGTJ010000829.1, forward strand.
ATCGCGCAGCGTGTCCATCGGCTGCCAGAACCCGTCATGAATGAAGGCCGACATCTGGCCTTCGGCCACGAGATTGATCATCGGCTCTTGTTCCCAAGTTGTCTGATCGCCTTCGATCCCGTCCAATGCAGAGGGCTCGAGAACGAAATAGCCGCCATTGATCCGGCCACCATCGCCTTCGGGCTTTTCCACGAAACCGGTGACATGTGCGTCATGAAGTTTGAGCAAACCGAACCGCCCCGGCGGGCTGACGGCAGTGACCGTGGCCTTACAGCCACGGGATTTGTGGAAGGCCACCAGCTTGGTAATGTCGATATCCCCGACCCCATCGCCATATGTCATGCAAAAGGTGTCATCCAGCAGATGTTGAACACGCTTGAGACGGCCTCCGGTCAGCGTGCCCTCGCCGGTATCCACCAGCGTGACGCGCCATGGTTCCGTCCGCTTGTGATGCACTTCCATCTCTCCGGTGGTCATGTCGAAGGTCACATTGGAGGTGTGCAGCGCATAATTGGCAAAGAAATTCTTGATCACATGCCCCTTGTAGCCGAGGCAGATCACGAAATCGGTGATCCTGTGATGGGTGTAGATCTTGAGGATATGCCACAGGATCGGAAAGCCGCCAATCTCGATCATCGGTTTAGGGATTGAAATAGATTCCTCAGCCAGCCGGGTGCCGTAGCCCCCGGCAAGAATAACGCACTTCATGCTAGCAATTCCTTCGTCACACGCGCAATCGTTTCGATCATGTAATCTACACGTGGCTCATCAATGCCCGGCCAGACACCGATCCAGAAGGAATCGTCCATGATCTTGTCGGTATGTTCGAGCGATCCGGAGACCCGGAAATCCTTGCCAATGAAGGCAGGTTGTTTGATCAGGTTGCCGCCAAACAACAGACGGGTGCCGACCTTGAGCTCCTCGAGCTTGCTGACCAGTTCGGCCCGCTTGATACCGGTGCCGTCGCGCAGCGTCAGCAGGAAGCCAAACCACGATGGTTCGGTTCCCGGGGTCGGCTTGGGCAAATGGTAGTAATTCTCCATCCCGGCGTCGATCAGCTTGCGAGTCAGCATGTCAAAGTTTCCCCGGCGGCGGGCTATGAAATAATCCAGCTTCTTAAGCTGGCTTAGTCCGACAGCGGCCTGCATGTCGGACACCTTCAGGTTATAGCCTATATGCGAATAGGTGTATTTGTGGTCATAGCCGTGGGGCAATTCGCCAAGCTGCCAGTCAAAGCGCTTGCCGCAGGTGTTGTCCATGCCCGGTTTGCAATAGCAGTCGCGCCCCCAGTCCCGGAAGGATTCACAAATCCGCGCGAGGCGCATGTTGTCCATCAGGACGGCGCCGCCTTCGCCCATCGTGATATGATGCGCCGGATAAAAGCTGAGCGTCGCAAGCTCGCCAAAAGTGCCGACACCCTTGCCGTTCACGGTGGCGCCGAAAGCGTCACAGCAATCCTCGATCAGGTAGAGGTTGTGCTGGGCGCAAATCTCTGCGACCCGCACCACGTCAAACGGATTGCCAAGGCTATGCGCGATCATCACTGCGCGGGTCTTGGGCGTGATCGCCGCTTCAAGCGCATCGACATTCACGTTATGGGTGTCGATATCGACATCCACGAAAACCGGAATACAGCCATTCTGCAGAATGGGTGCCACCGTTGTTGGAAAGCCTGCCGCAACGGTGATAACTTCAGAGCCGGGGGTGATGGCCTTGTCCTTGAGCTTCCATGAGGTCAGCGTCGAGAAGGCCAGCAGGTTGGCGGCAGAGCCCGAAACGGTGAGCTTTGACAACTTACGGCCAAAGGTCTTGGCAAGATTGACTTCGAATTCATCCGCAAAACGACCTGCGGTCAGCCACATGTCGAGGCCCGCATCGATGATATTGCCGCAGTCCTCAGCATCAAGGACTTTACCCGACGGAGGAATATACGTTTCACCAGGGATAAATGTAGCTTGTTCTTTGGCGCGGAAGTGGGCCCTGGCCGCCTCGATAATTCTTTCTCTATCCAATTTTCTTAACCTCTCCCGCAGGTTTGCCCGGCTAAGGACGTCTGATCAACGCCTTCGACTACGTTGCGGCTTGAAAGCAGTTTGGGGCATCAGAGGCTTTGATACTCGGAAAACTTCCTGCGGTAAAGTGAGCTACCCCCTGAAATTCCGACAGTGACGTAAGCTACGATTTGCAGTCTGCTGATCTTCGACGAGAAGGAGATCAGAGACGTCGAAACGCAAGCAGCACGCGCCCGAGTTCAAGGCGAAGGTCGCGCTGGATGCCCTGAAGGGTGAAGAGACGGCGTCCGAGCTGGCGAGCCGGTTCGGAGTGCATCCGACGATGATCCATCAATGGAAGCGAGCCCTGCTCGAAGGCGCGTCCGGCGTGTTCGAGCGCGGAGCCCGCAAGAGACCCGAGATCGACGAGGAGCAGGTGAAGGAGCTCCACGCCAAGATCGGGGAGCTGGCGGTGGCCAACTCTTTTTTGGAACGAAAGCCGAAGCCCCGGGGCGGGAAGTGAGGCGCGGCATGATCGAGCCTGACCATCCCCAGCTGTCCATCGGTCAGCAGTGCAAGCTGCTGTCGATCGCGCGCTCGTCCTATTACTACGAGCCGAAGGGAGAGACCGAACAGAACCTCGGCCTGATGCGGCAGATCGACGAGCAGTTCCTGGAGACGCCGTTCTTCGGTGTCCGCCAGATGACCTGGCACCTGCGCAATGACGGGCATCTCGTGAACGAGAAGCGGATACGCCGGCTAATGCGCCTCATGGGGCTGATGCCGATTTACCAGAAGCCCAACACGAGCAGGCCGGCGAAAGGACACAAGACCTATCCTTACCTTCTGAAAGGGCTGCGCGTGGATCGTCCGAACCAGGTCTGGTGCTCGGACATCACCTACCTGCCCATGCGGCGCGGGTTCCTATATCTCGTGGCGATCATGAACTGGCACACGCGCAAGGTTCTGTCCTGGTGGATCTCGAACACCCTGGAGGCCGACTTCTGCGTCGAAGCGCTGAACGAGGCCATCCACAAGTTCGGCCCGCCCGAGATCATGAACACGGATCAGAGACGAAAGCGGCCATCCGGAACTGGATGACCTTCTACAACCACCAGCGTCCTCACTCAGCCCTCGGCGGCAAGCCACCGGCGCTGGTCTATTGGCAGAGAAATGATGTCAACCCAGGTTGCCGGTCTCGATCCGCGCGAGCGCGGTTCTAACCTTCAGAGCTGCGGCGGTGTCGAGTTTGGTAAACCAATCCTCGAACGGTGCTTTTCCTTCTTCAGTGACATAGACAACAAGCTCAACCATAAGGAGTAATGGTGACATATACGTTACCAAATGTCAATTTTTCTTTCTAAGCAAAGAAGTTATCCCCTGTATTTACCTTACACCCCATGGGGGTCGAAGCGCCGTCCTGTCGGTTTGGTGCGCTGCCCTAGCCGTCATGAGCCTCGGCGAAAGGTGAAAGTTGATCTGCTTTCGGAGCCGTCCCTTGCTTGAGCCCGAAAAAAGAACAGCAGGGTTCACGCTGCAAGGGCGCGAAGCGGGAGCGGAGCCACGCGCAAGATGCGAAGCATCTGAGCATGGCGAGCACCCACCCCTTGTAGCGGGGTTCGTGATGGTCTTAGGGCTTCATGAAAGCAAGGACGCCTCTCCGATTTGCGCATCTGCTTTTGGCGAGTTCTGAAGCCTCTTTTGTGGTGGGGGGCGCGGGTTCGCCCCATAGGGGCGAAGGGGCGCATATAGGTTATCGGCCGACTAGGCCGATGCCTTGTCGAAGCAGCTCGAAGAGCTGTGAGAGAGTTATATAGAGTTAATATAGAGTTACAGGATTCCGTGCGGTCGATAACCGTTTGAAAAACCATGTTGAATCGGGCTGATTTTCCGAAATCGGTGTGTGAAGTGACGAAAGACGGTGTGTGAAATGACGAATCGTGGTGTGTGAAATGACGAA
>CALGTJ010000830.1 GCA_937901435.1 uncultured Rhodobacter sp.
CTGGTTGAAGAGGGCAAGCTGTCAGAAAGAGGACTTATTGCTATTCTGGGCGTTTAAGCAGCTTTATGCACGGACCAATGCTTAAAGCAGCTCCACCGCAGTGCTTAACCACTGAGGGTCTTTATCCATATATCTTCTTATTGAAAGTATTTTCGAATGATGGGTGAATTGCAGCCGTTGGCTGCGCGTTGCATGGATGGCTGCTGTGCGGGACAAACCGGATGTGTGCAGGTGCAGCTATTGCTTGCGCAGCATTGCTTCGCAGGCGCAGCATGCCCTTTGCTGTGTTGCAGTCAAGGTCGTCAGAGCGGTCACTCAACCCAGCTTTATGATATTAAATTCAAACTGAACTTTCGCCGCAGGGTGTCAGAACTCACATGTCGCGGACAAAGCTACTGTATGCATGCGGAGCAATCCCAACTGCAGAAAGCGTTTTTAAGCGCGACAACCTTAATTGACATGGCAGCATATTTCTCCGAAGCGCTAATTTAAAAGGTTTGGTACATATTAATTGCGACTCGAGCCCTCGCTGCGTTCTGATCAAACAAGCTACATGTAGACGTATACGATCCGCTTGTTAAACGATCGTGGCCGCTTGTTCGGACCCGCCTCAAAAGCAAACTTGGGCTCGGTGGCACGCGCCGCAGCCTGCAGGGTTTAGCGGCGGCTCAATCGGTTCTAGAAGCGGACAACCATCACCGATACATCGGCATGGCGCGCGACGCGGGCAGCGTTGGGCCCGATAAGACGGTCTGCCAGATCAGGTTTGTGCGCGCCCACGATGATCATGTCCGCGTGGACGGTTTTTGCCGTGGCGAGGATTTCTTCATAGGTCACGCCCACTTCGACGATATGCTGAATGGCGTCACCGCGCGCCGTCGTGCTGCCCGCAAGATCATAAAGCGCGGTCATCGCGGCTTCGGTTGCTTTTTTCAGCGTGCCTTCTTTGAAGAACGACCCGACCCAGGATGACCCGTAATCTGGCAGCACGGTCATCACGCTGAGGGATGTTTCGTACAGCCCCGCAAGCTTTTCAGCCTCTGCGATGATCTTTTTCGCCTCTTCCTCGTGGGACATGTCGATTGCGCATAGGATACGTTTCATCAGACTGTGGCCTCCGTCAGTTCTGGTTCGGGTTCTTTGCGGCGCATTTGCAGAACGTAAACGAGCAGGAGGAGCAAGAGCGCCGGAATATAGAACAGTTCTTTGGGCAGGCGGTCTGCTGCGACCTCAAGTTCAACAACCTCCCAATCAAAGTCGATGCCAAGCTGTTCGGCAGGTCCGCCAAATTGCATGAAATCAACATAGATTTTGCCGTCTTCTTCGCGGAAGCTAAGGCCTGCGTTTTGGTCTAGTCGGGTCGCCCCATCAGGGCCTGCTTCCCCGACAGGCAGCAAGAAGCGTGCATCGACAGGGTCCCCGCTGAGGTCTTCGCCCACAAAGCGCACGCGCAATGCGTCACCGTCAGGGGCTGCTTGCGCCATGGCAAACAATTCAGCCCCTGCGCGTTGTTCAAATTCGGGCGTAATCCGGTTGAGGAAGAACGCAGGTTGGAACAGCGTGAAGGCGACCAACAGCAAAGCCGCGCTTTCCCAGATGCGCGACTTGACCATAAAGTAATTCATCGTTCCGGCGGCAAACAACAGCATTGCGACCATCGCCACCAAAAACACAAACACCGCCTGATAAGGCCCGACATCAATCAACAACAGATCGGTGTTGAAGATGAACAGGAACGGCAGGAGGGCGGTTCGGATCGAATAGAAAAACGCCTGAAAGCCGGTCTTCAACGGATCGCCCTTGGAAATAGCGGCGGCAGCAAAACTCGCCAGTCCCACGGGGGGCGTCACATCGGCCATGATCCCGAAATAGAAGACAAACATGTGCACGGCGATCAGCGGCACGATCAGACCTTCCTGCGCGCCCAGTTCCACGACCACACCAGCCATCAAGGACGACACCACGATATAGTTCGCCGTCGTCGGCAGACCCATCCCCAGAATGATTGAAATGATGGCCACAAAGATCAGCATCGACAAAAGCTTGATGTCCATAAAGGGCACAAGACGATCAAGACCGAGGGCCAGAAATTCAACGAATTCGGCCATGACCTGACCGATCCCCGTAAGGGTCACAGCACCCACGATGATGCCCGCAACACCCATAGCGGCGGCAAGGCCGATCATGTTGCGCGCACCGGCAATCATGCCTTCCGCGATGTCGGCAAAGCCCGCTTTGAATTGGGCACCGATATCGTTTTGGCCGCGAAAAAACGACTTCAGCGGGTTTTGTGTGGCGAGGATGATCAGCATGAAAATGCTCGACCAGAAGGCGGACAGGCCCGGTGATTTGCGTTCGATCATCAGCAAATACATCAGCAAGAAGATCGGCATCAGATAATGCAGGCCGGTTTTCAGGATTTCGCGTGCGGGGGGGAGGCTTTGCATGGAGTCGATGCTGACCTCAAGATCCGGCCCCATGGCGGCAAAGCGCACAGCCGCGATGTAGCCAACCCCCATCATTAATAAGATGACCCAGAACGAAAGCCCGCCAAGCACGGTGCCCAGAAAGCCGACGACATAGCTGGCGATCAGCAATGACCCACCTGCGATGACGATCGAAATGGCGATGATGAACACAGCGCCGAGCATGAATTTAACAGGGTGCATGCGGCTGGTGCCGGTCATGCCCATTTTCAACGCTTCGAGGTGTACGATATAAACCAGCGCGATGTAGGAAATGGCGGCTGGCACAATCGCAGTGCGCACGACTTCGACGTAGGACACGCCGACATATTCGGTCATCAAGAACGCCACTGCGCCCATGACGGGCGGGGTGAGGACGCCGTTAATGGAGGACGAAACCTCAATCGCGCCTGCCTTTGTGGATGAAAACCCGACGCGTTTCATCAGCGGAATTGTGAATGTGCCTGTGGTTACGACGTTGGCTATAGACGAGCCCGAGATCAGGCCCGTTGCCGCGGATGCAATAACGGCCGCCTTGGCAGGGCCGCCACGCAAATGGCCAAGGGCCGCGAAGGCCAATTTCAGGAAATAATTGCCCGCGCCCGCTTGGTTCAGCAACGATCCGAACAACACGAACAGGAACACAAAGGATGACGATACGCCGATAGCGACACCAAAGACGCCCTCGGTGGTCAGCCACATGTGGCTCATCGCTTTGTTCAGGCTGGCACCTTGCCAGCGGATCATGTCGGGAAGACCGTCCCAACTGCCAAAGAAAACATAAGACAAAAAGAAGATCGCGACGGCCATCAGGGGGATGCCAAGGGACCGGCGTGCGGCCTCCATCAACAGGATAATACCGACGACGGCAACGATAACGTCCAGCTGGGATGGCGCACCCGTGCGCGCAGCGATGCCCGCGTAGGCGTACCATATGTAGCCGGATGTGGCCGCGGCCAGCAGGCCCAAGATCCAGTCTTGGATCGGGATATGATGGCGCGGCGATGATTTGAATGTCGGGAAGGCAATAAAGGCCAGAAAGACCGCGAACGACAAATGGATCGCGCGGGTTTGCGTGTCGTTCAGGATGACAAGTTTGAAATTATCGCCAAGAAAGCTATTGTTCCAAAGAAGGACCACGTCAAAGCGCAAGGGCGATGCGATCCACAGTTGGAAGATGGCCCAGATAAGCGGGACGAACCAAAGAAGATTGCGGGAAAAAGCACCTTTGGGCGCGCGGCCCCCGGTGTCACTGTCGGCGATGATGTCTTCGACATTGACGCTGTTGTCGGCTGTTTTGTCAGACATGGCCGTCCCCCTTGGCGTGCGGCGCTGCGGTTGATCCACAGTTTGCGCCGAAGTCGCCCCCACAGTTTTGCGGGGGCGGCCGTGTTTTAGGGATGCAGTGCGCGTGTCGCGCCTGCGATCAATGGATTACTCCATCCAGCCCTGTTCGCGGTAGTACTGCGCAGCACCGGGGTGAAGGTCTGCTGTCAGACCATCGCTGATCATCTCTTCGTGGGTGAGACGTGCGAAGGCAGGATGCAAACGCTTGAAGTCGTCAAAGTTGTCAAAGACGCCAGCAACGACGGCGTAAACCACTTCGTCAGCGGTATCTGCGGACGTCACGAAAGTCGCTTTCGGACCCCAGCTTGCGATGTCAGCGTCGTTGCCGGGATACATGCCACCGGGAATCGTTGCCGCTGCGTAGGCTGTGTTTTCCGCCAGAAGCGTGTCGATCGCAGGACCCTCAAGGGCGATGATGTTCACGTCACAGGTCGATGTCGCTTCTTGGCTGGACCCGTTTGGCAGACCAGCGGCCCAGATTGTCGCGTCAATGTTGCCATCACACAGAGCTGCGGACTGCTCGGATGATTTAAGCTCAGCAGCGACTGCGAATTCGTCTGGCGATACGCCGTAGTATCGCAGGACTGTTTCGGCCAGAACACGTGTACCGGACCCTGGGTTGGCAATATTCACTTTCATGCCACGCAGGTCTTCGACGGTTTCAATGCCGCTATCTGCACGCACCATCAGGTGCATTGGTTCGGGGTGGACAGAAAACAACGCGCGCAATTCGGGGTATGGGCCGTCCTCTTCGAACGCGCCAGTCCCGTTCAGGCCAGCGGCTTGAACGTCGGATTGCACGATGCCGAAATCAAGTTCACCCTGACGAATGGTGCGGGTGTTGTAGACGGATCCGCCTGTGGATTCGACAGAACAGCGAATGCCATGTTCGGCGCGGTTGATGTTCACCAGACGACAGATCGCACCGCCTGTAGGATAATAAACGCCGGTCACGCCACCTGTACCGATGGTGATGAATTGCTGGTCTTGCGCAGATGCAGCACCCGCAAATCCGAATGCCGCGACTGTCACCGCACCCAAGAATGTTTGTTTGATTGTCATTTATAGTCTCCCTGACCTTTGTATCACGCACCCAAGAATGTTTGTTTGATTGTCATTTATAGTCTCCCTGACCTTTGTATC
>CALGTJ010000831.1 GCA_937901435.1 uncultured Rhodobacter sp.
TTTTGTGGCTGGTGCCCCGATGACGCTGCTTTTGGCGCTGGCCGGTCTGGTGGTGGCTATCGGTGGTGTCGCCTATGGGCATTCCGAGCATTTTGCCCGCCGGATTGATGGGTTTCTCTATCCTGACTTCGACCCGACGTCGCAATTGGGTTATGCAACAAACGCAATCCGCGAGGGCGGGATTTTAGGGGTTGGTGTGGGCGAGGGACAAGTAAAATGGTCGCTGCCAGATGCGCATACAGATTTTATCATTGCTGTGGCCGCAGAAGAGTTTGGATTGATTATGGTGCTGTTTATCATCGTGCTGTATCTGATCATTGTGGTGCGAACCCTGCTGCGGCTAATGCGCGAGCGCGATCCTTTTATTCGACTTGCAGGCACGGGTCTGGCGTGTATTTTTGGTGTTCAGGCTTTTATTAATTTGGGGGTTGCGGTGCGACTTTTGCCAGCTAAGGGGATGACGCTGCCCTTTGTCAGCTATGGCGGTTCTTCGCTGATTGCCGGTGGCATTGCGGTGGGCATGCTGTTGGCGTTTACGCGCACGCGCGCTCAAGGCGAAATTGGCGATCTGCTGCGAGCCCGCGTGAGATGAACACAAAACCCCGTCTGCTATTACTGGCTGCCGGCGGCACTGGTGGGCATATGTTCCCGGCTCAAGCGCTTTCCGAGGCGATGCTTGCCAAAGGTTGGCGGGTTAAGCTGTCGACGGATCGGCGCGGAGCGCGCTATACCAAAGGCTTTCCGTCCGAGGTTGAGATTGAACAGATTTCCGCGTCGACCTTTGCCCGCGGTGGTTTTTGGGCAAAATTGATCGTGCCGTTCGTATTGGGGATTGGTGTGCTGAACAGTTTGTTTGCGATGCAGCGTGATCGTCCGGACGTGGTTGTCGGGTTTGGGGGCTACCCCAGTATTCCGGCGTTGGCGGCGGCATGGCTGCTGCGGAGACCGCGAATAATCCATGAACAAAATGGCGTTTTGGGACGGGTAAACCAACTTTTTGCCAAGCATGTGAACCAGCTGGCCTGCGGCAGTTGGCCCACAGCAACGCCCGCAGGTGTCACGGGCGTACATACCGGCAATCCGGTGCGGGCAAAAATACTTGATCGTGCAGGGGCGGGCTATATTGCGCCGGGTGATTATCCCATGTCGGTTCTGGTGATGGGCGGATCACAAGGCGCGCGCATTCTGTCTGATCTGGTGCCACCAGCGCTTGTCGATTTGCCAATTGCGCATCTCAAGCACCTTCGGGTCAGCCATCAGGCGCGCCACGAAGATATCAAACGGGTTGCAGAGTTCTATGCCGATCACGGGATCGCGGCCGAGGTCGAAACGTTTTTTGATGATATCCCGCGCCGTATGAGCGAGGCACAACTGGTCATCAGCCGCGCTGGGGCGTCATCGGTAGCCGATGTATCGGTGATTGGCAGGCCATCTATCTTGATCCCACTCGCCAGTGCTATTCGCGACGAACAGACCGCCAACGCCCGGGCGCTGGTCATGGCCGATGCCGCGATTCTGATGCCCGAACCGGGCTTGACCGTCGCGACACTCAGCGCGCAGATAGCGGCTTTTCTAGAGGCCCCTGACAACGCAACCGCAATGGCAAACGCGGCTTTACGTTGCGCAGTACCGGACGCCACCGGGCGGCTTGCGACACTGGTCGAGAACCTTGCACCAGCGGGACTTGGACAGGGAGCACCGAAATGAACGCGGCCACCAAATTACCCGGGGATGTCGGTGCAATTCACTTTGTTGGCATCGGTGGCATCGGCATGTCAGGAATTGCCGAAGTGCTGCTCAACCATGGCTATCAGGTGCAGGGCTCTGACCTGAAAGCGTCGAAAATTACGGACCGTCTTCAAACATTGGGCGCGGTGATTTTTGAAGGCCAGAAGCCGGAAAATCTTGATCATGCCGAG
>CALGTJ010000832.1 GCA_937901435.1 uncultured Rhodobacter sp.
CGGCAGGTGATCGATCTTCTTACATCGCAAACGACACAGCCAGTACACTGCATTGTTTCGCATTTGATGGATTGGCAACGGAGCTGCCGAGCGATACGGGCAAAATAGTCCGCTTAGCGCTCATCCCGGTATTGGACCGCCAAGGACAAGCCTGCAAGAAGGTGTTGCAATCAACCAATCGAATGCCGACGCTTCGCACTTTCTTGACGTGACAAAAAAGGGATCTCACTTCAGTTTCTTAGTACAAGAGGGCAATATGGACCACCTCATTGCACATCATGCGGCGCCAGAAATTGTAAATCGAAAATGTGCTAAGGAAAAACTCCTACAACCAACGTCTTTCGTAGAAATCTGATATCTTTTGGCTCCAAAAGCGCTTCGAGAATAGCTTTGGCCAATTTCTAAGGCGCATCGCTTGACGTGCGAGCGTTGAGATGGAGGAAAAAACTGGTGAATCCAGACCCAAATGAAACAATCTGCCTATGACTTCTTCTTTCAATCGCATCTTCGCAACCGGAAATGAACTCTCAAAAATCGAGTTCGAAAATGCTACACTTAGTCGAGCACCCATCGTTCATAGTTGAGAGTATAATTCCGAACCAACCAAATGATCGACAGAAGATGCCGATACTGACCGCCACTGATCATCAGTCAGGTGGCGGCAAGGTTCTGTTTATCTTCCTTTTTCAAGGAAAAAAGTTGTCCCAGAAGATGCCATTTCTCACTATTTTTCATAACTCAATCTGCGTCCACCTCTCCAAGGTTGTAACAACTTCATCCTTGTCGCTATAACTTAAAGTTGCGCTACGACTGGCTGTAATTCAACAGAAAATCTTTTGAAGGTGGTCTATTGATCTGTATCGAATGACGCATTCCTTGCCGACAATTCCCCTAAAACTCTCCATCTGCGATATGTTGTTCAGCTGCACTGGGTGTCCCGGTTTGTATGTCGGAAAGATGATGTGTAGATTTTCTGCTGGCTGGACTTTCTTCATATTCCTTACTGGAAGATATTTGACCTTTGCGCCAAGGTGCTTGTAGCGCTCTTTGGGGAGCTCCAGTCTTACGTCCAAAAGTAGGGGCCAACTGCCCTCCTTGACGGTTGAGGGCGTGTTTAGCATCTCGATCTGCCCATCAGGTCTTATTGGCAGGACGTCATCATGGATAGGCTCAAAACCTGTTTTCACCAAAAACGAGGCAAGCGTTGATTTCTCGCTTCCACTTGGGTTGCATAAGATAAGTGTCTTGTCGTCCTTTCTGAGGGTTGCGGCATGCATAACGCAAAGGTTGTTCGGATAGCCGACTAGTCAGCCTTTGCCAGGATGCGTCTCGGCCAATAGCGTCTGGAGGCCAAGAGAAAAAACTAGGAGAGCTATTGACGGCGCGTGGGCTGCAAAATCCGCTCAAGGTGTTCTGGCCAAGGTGTCCCGGCCAAGGTGTTGGTTGTCGGCGCATGCCGAAATCCTCAAGCACGGGATGAGGGCTGAGGCCTCGCCACAATCTTCGTGGCTTGTGGTTGTCTGACTTGGGCAGCGTCTAACCAAATTGGTTGGTGCGTAGCGATCTTCTGCATCCAGAAGGGAGTGACTATCTATCTAGGGTTGTGTTTTGATGAGTTCTCTATCATGGATGGGTTGAAAATTTTTTGTGATCTACCGTGGACTGCGACACATGCCGAACTCAACGAATTCCAAAGTAAAACGAGCCCCGAAAAGCATCAATGAGATAGCGATCGCACGCAAGGCTGCAGACTATGGATTCCAGAAGCGGGTCTTCGATATTGTCGTATCATGCGCCTTGCTGGCCGTCTTGGCGCCGATTTGTGTCGGCCTCCTGATTCTCAATCCGGTTCTGAACAGAGGCCCGCTGTTCTTCTTTCAGGAACGTATGGGAAAGGACTGTCATCGGTTTACGACTTGGAAGTTCCGGTCGATGACTGCGCACGACACTGAGGGCAAGGACGCTGGCACTGGAGTTCGTGGAGCTTTTGATCGACTAGATAGCCATCGCATCACCGCCTTGGGCCGATTTCTCCGAAAAAGCCGCGTAGATGAGCTTCCCCAGATCATAAATGTCCTTCGTGGGGAAATGAGCCTTGTTGGGCCGCGCCCTGACGCATTCAGTCATGCGCAAACATATCTAGATTAAATTCCAGGGTATCGTGCGAGGTTCGCGGTTCTCCCCGGCATCTCTGGACTGGCGCAGCTCGACGTAGGCTATGTCGATGACCGCGACGGCGTTTCGCGTAAGGTCGCAGCGGATCTTCATTACTTGTCCGCCGCGTCGATGTGGAATGATCTCCGCATCGCAAAACGGACCGTTGCGACGGTCCTGCTGTGTCGTGGAAACTAGACGATTTTTCGAGGTTAACGGGCCAGTCTACTGGCCAAGAAGTAGTTTAGAGACCGGAAATAGAGCAGTTTCCCAAGCGACACGTAGGTCAGCTTCAGTTGGCTCATCATATTTGTGCAAATGTGAGAACTAGTGAATATGGTAGCATTTCTTCGAGTGCTTCAGGATCAAATCCAAGCTTCCCGTTACCCTACCAATGCCTCGGTTCTCCTCAACCGCGCCCGAAAAATCAACTGATGCGAGGCGATGATTATGGTGTAAATTCGGACCTTCTGCATGTCCTGTGTGGTGATCTGTGGTCAGCAGTCACCAGGAGCATGCCTCGGCAGAACAACTCGCCATGTTGAGAATATACCCGTGGCCTAGCATGTGGGATCCGCAATCCTCGTAAAGTCCTATCGGGAGGTTGGAAGGTTCATGCCGACGCGCAATTCAACCTGGGATAGATTTGCGAGTACGAAGTCGTGTCGAAACCGCCGAGCGGCGCCGGTGAACCGCCTTGCCAGATATCTGGTGGCGGCATCGCGTCGTAGATTTATCCGTGACCATAGTCATTCCAGGCTCACTGGCGCACCACAAGGCGGGTACATGCGGACCTGTACAGAAAAGACCAAAACCTGAAAGGACCGCACTCTTAGACGAGACCCCTTGGCTTGAATCGGTCCAGTCAGACGACTTAGCCAGTGTCTTGACGGGACTTGCAATATTGCATGACGATTGTGTGAGAACTTGTCCGTCGTCGAATGATTTGGAACAGGCGGCGTGATTTTGGTCTGGAGGGC
>CALGTJ010000833.1 GCA_937901435.1 uncultured Rhodobacter sp.
AAGATCTTCCACGTTACGGAGTGAGAGCGGAAAACGAACGTACAGCATCACAGCTACGCGGATGATGTCTGGGCTCGTTTTAAAGGACCTGAATGGAGAGCGTTTTATCATACGGCGAGGCTACGAAACCGCCCGCCCCGTCTCAAGTTAGTTTTGCTTGAAAGTACCTACAAATACACCCTGCCCATTTCAACGTGTGGTTTTTTTGAATGAGTTGGCGTGCTCTTGACTGGACCATCGATCTTTACAATTTTGCTAGACTTATCTGAATTTTTGATGCTACTTAAGTCTTAATATCGGTTTATTAGTTAGAATGAAATGACTTATCCTCGCATAAAAATACGTGCACTTCAGGCTTTTGTAGCTGTGTTTGAAGAACAATCCTTCAGTCGGGCAGCTGAGCGGGAAAACACAACTCAATCGGGAATGTCTACACAAGTGAAGGAACTTGAACTAACCCTCGGCACTCAATTGCTAATTCGTGAGCGTAAGAAACTCATGCTAACTCCAGCCGGTAAGATCATCTACCGCGAGGGGCAAAGTATATTAAAAGCCTTGATGGCGACAGAAAAATCCGTGAGCGAAATGCAAGGTGGAGTCGCGGGGCTGGTACGATTTGGCATGATCCCGTCGCTAACACGATCGGCTCTTATTCCCGCACTTGCACAGTTCAAATCAGAATTTCCGGATGTTGAGCTGTCGTTGCTGGAAGAGTATAGCTACTCGCTGATGCGCCGGGTCCTGGACGGTGAGCTTGATTTTGCGCTCGTACCTTCGACAGACGTACCGTCTGGGCTTACTGCGCGTTTTGTTGGCCGTGATCGTGAAATGCTTGTATCGAATGCAACATCTCACTCAGATCATGATCATATGATAGAAGTGCCACTTTCCTCCTTGCAAGGCGCCCGATTGATTGTTCCGTCGCGCTTAAATGTCCGGCGCAAACGGATTGATACGTTACTGAACACGCACGGAATTCATGTTGCTGAGCTTTTGGAAATGGACGGCATGTTGGTAACTCTCGAAATGATAGGCGCAACAGATTGGGTTGCAATCCTACCTTGGGCGATTTGTCATCGAGATCGATTAGGCGACGTGCGTCGCTTGAACCCGATCAAGGATCCGCCTATCAGCCTGGACTATGTATTGGTTGAGAAAACAGAAGCCGCACAACCACAGGCCGCCCGCCTTCTTGTAGACTGTCTGATCCAGCATATTGCCAAAATTCTGGCCGATAAAACTTCTGGTAACGATATAGGAAATCCCGAACCGCTGCATCAGAAAATATGATTCTGCATCCCATGTTTTTGTGAAAAGGTAAAACACGCAACAATGGAGAACTTTGGCATGACCGTTGGCATTGTAGGCTTGGGAAATATGGGGCGACCAATCGCGGAACACCTCAGCGAGGTGGGCGAAACACTCGTTCTTTGGAACCGAACCTCCAGCAAGGCCGAGGGGATTCCTAACAGCACGATTATGAAATCGCCATGCGCTGTCGCTGAATCAGCCGACCTCGTGCTGTCCATTCTCGCAGATGATCGCGCCCTGCAAGCAGCTTATGATGGGCGCGGTGGGATTTTGGAAGCGAATCTTACTGGTAAGACGGTCATTGAGCTTTGCACCACCTCACCCGAAACAGTCATCGCGTTGGAACAGGCCGTAGAGGCCCGAGGTGGCCTATTCCTTGAATGTCCAGTTAGTGGTAATGTGGTCCCTGCCCGCTCTGGACAATTGATGGGTTTGGCAGCTGGCAAACAGTCAGCGTTTGACATTGCGCGCCCACTTTTGGACAAGATGACACGCAGGTTGGAATATCTAGGACCTACGGGGGCCGGTGCGGCTATGAAACTGGCCGTAAATCTTCCGTTGATGGTATACTGGAGCGCATTGGGTGAGGCTGCCAGTCTGGCCCTATCTAAAGGGATCAACCCAGCCCTCGTCTTTGATATCCTAACCGACAGTTCCGGCGCCATTGTTCCGGCCCAAAAACGTGTACCACCGATTTTGAAGATGATGACAGAGGGTGACCCCGGCGCGGTGGGCCTTAGCATGACCAACGGCGTGAAAGATTTGAAATTGATGTGTGACCTTGCCGAGAAAACGGGCGGGCCTTCTGGTGTGGTATCTGCAGCTCTCGCGATGGCACAGGCCGCTGCGGATGATGGTTGGGCAGACTATGATTGCTCCCTTGTCGGAGTTCATGCGCAAAAGGGTAAAAAGACATGATTGGCACGGCCTTGGTTGGTTTTGGCTGGTGGGGTCAGCATATTGCGAGACGTTTAAAGGACCATCCAGAATTCGATTTGCGCTGCGTTGTGGAACCCATGGTTAGCGCGCACGGGGACATCGCGGCCCTCGGCCTGACACCTGTTTCCAGTTATGATGATGCTATTTCCGATCAGACAGTACAGGCGGTGATCCTAACCTCGCCCAACGATCTGCACGATATCCAGATCGCGCAGGCTGTGGATGCTGGAAAGCATGTATTCTGCGAAAAGCCACTTTCCCTTTCTGCCACCAATGCTCGTAAAAGCGTGGAAAGCTGTCGCGCTAGCGGACTTGTCCTTGGCATCGGCCATGAACGCAGATTTGAGCCCGCAATTCTAGCCCTGCGCAAACTGCTAGATGACGGCGCACTTGGAACGATCATGCACACGGAAATGGCGTTCAGTCATGACAAGCTGATTGGCCTGACGGCCGACAGTTGGCGGACCTCAAAGGCGTTTGCCCCAGCAGCGGGAATGACGCAGATGGGCATTCACCTTACCGATCTTCTGATCGCGTTCTATGGCCCTGTCGCGTCGCTACACGCCTTTACTGCCGACCGCAGTTTGGGTTGGGAAACGGGTGACGTTGTCACCGTCCAGTTGCAGTTCAAGGCAGGAATGACAGCGACCTTGCAGGCAATTCTGCACACCCCCCATTTCATTCGCACCCATGTATTTGGCAGCGAAATGTGGGTAGAGATTCGCAATGCGACGCACCCAGACACGCCGGGTGGCAAGTCCACGATGGAAAGATATCGCAGCATTGAGGATACCGAAACCGAGGTTTTTGACTGGACTGATAGTGTCACAGCTAACCTAGAAGCCTTTGGTGCGGCGATCCGTGGTGAGGCCGAATATCCTTATTCCGACTTCGAATTACTGCACAATATTAAGGTTTTAAACGCAATCATGCAGTCCGCCGAAACAGGGGAGGCAGTTCATCTTTAGGGCCATACACTGCTATCGGGATTCTCGATACTGACTATAACAAGGTATGAATTGACCTAAGTTAAAGCCCTCACCTACGCTCTGTGGAATATCAGGGGGATTGCATGCAAACCGGTCTAATACGCCATCGCATATTTGATGAGCTGCGTGACGCTATCATGTCGTGCGCGCTCCAGCCTGGGTCAGAATTGCGCGAAGGCGAGCTTGCACAGCAATATGGTGTTTCAAAATCTCCGATCCGCGATGCGCTTCAGAAGCTGGAATTTGAAGGTCTGGTGCAAATAGCATCACGGCAAGGCCACCGTGTCGTGCCCATCTCTGTCGGTGACGCGCATGACATCTTGGACCTGCGCGAAACATTAGAGCAGGCCGCCGTCAAGAAAATCGTGGCCGAAGCCGTAAACAAAGATCTTGAAACCCTGAACAAATTTCGCGTGACGGATATGGCAACATTGCGTTCCTTCGCCGCTTACAACCGCGATTTTCACGCTGAAATTTGCCGACTCGCGGGCAACGCCCGCCAATCGGCGGTTATGCAAAGCCTGATGGATAACTATGAGCGGCTTTGCATTGTGTCTTTGTCTTCACGCCGCCAGCAGGCTGCGGCTATGGCTGCCGCCCTCAAAGATCATAACGACATAATTGACGCGCTGCAGGCCCGCGATGGCCGCAAGGCCGCGCGCTTGTCCGGCAAGCACATTCGCAAATCGCAAAGCCAAATCATGCGTGGCCTCAACAGCCGCACCGTCGTTAGATAAAGGAATAGGCCACATCGTGATATATCAAGGTTACATTTCAGTTGGATCAAAATGGAGAGTGGGTCATGGTTAAGCATGAACAATCCATGGCTGCCGCAGGCGACGTTGTTGTGTCTGGTCTTAATGTCGGGAAAACCTTTGCTGCGGGCACCGTTGTTGCGTTGGAAAATGCGAATTTTGACATCAAGCGCGGATCGTTCGTGTCGTTGGTAGGCCCATCCGGCTGTGGCAAGTCCACGTTGCTGCGATTGGTGTCTGGTCTGATCGAACCAACGTCAGGTGAAATCGAAGTCCACGGCACGCCTGTCAATGGCCCCCGCGCCGATATCAGCATGATGTTCCAGAAGGCGACGCTGCTTGACTGGCGAACGTCGTTGGAAAACGTGCTTTTACCAACTGAAATCAACGGAACACCTTCTAAGGCCGACAAGAACCGCGCCTTAGATCTCTTAAAGCTTGTCGGGCTTGAGGACTTTGCGTTTTCGTTCCCCGCACAACTGTCTGGCGGCATGCAACAACGCGTTGCCTTGGCACGCCTCTTGCAAACCGGAGCGGATATTTTGTTACTTGATGAGCCATTTGGCGCGTTGGATGAATTTACCCGTGAACATTTAAATACCGAACTAATGCGGATCGTGGCCGAGGTCAGGGCGACGGCCATTTTTGTAACCCACAATATAACAGAGGCTATTTTCCTTGCCGATCAAGTTGTTGTTATGACATCGCGGCCCGGTCGCATGGCCAAGATTATTAATGTGGATCTTGAACGCCCACGTCCGCTTTCAATCCAGACATCCGTTGAATTTAACAAGCTGGTGGAAGACGTTCGCGAAACATTAGGGGCCGTATAATGGCCGTGCAAGACGCCACTTCTGAAGTCCTTGTCGACACATTAGAGCGCAGCTTGCGCAATCGTCGTATCGCCAAGCATGTTGGTATCTTTTTGACGTTGACCCTTCTGTGGGAACTCGGCTCTCGGATGGGATGGCTTGACCCGCTGTTTTATCCCCGTCCCTCCAACATCATACGCTCTTTCTGGCTGATCTATTTCCAAAATGCGAACGTTTGGTTTCACCTGTATTCAACCATTAGCCTTGTAATCATAGGCTGGGTTCTCGGATCTATGCTTGGCATCGGTCTTGGCGCGCTCGTCGGCTTTAATACGGTGATCCGCCGCTTCCTGAAACCCTATGTCATCGTGCTAGAAGCGACGCCGCGTATTGCGGTGGCCCCGTTGCTGATCGCGGCCCTCGGGTTTGGTGTAAATTCTAAATTGGCGATCATAATGTTGGTTTGCTTTTTTGCGCCTTTCATCAACACCCTGTCTGGCGTCATTAATGTAAACGAAGAACGGTTAGAACTTTTCAGATCCATGCGCGCTTCAAAGACCCAAATTCTGCGCAAGCTGGTGCTGCCAGATGCAATTCCCGTAATTATGGCTGGCGAACGCCTCGCACTGACCGCCGCCTTGTCTGGTGCATTGGTTGCGGAATTCATCCAGCGCGACAAGGGGATCGGTTCACTGATCCTCGTGTATACGCGTAACCTAAACATGGCATCGGCCTTTGCTTGCATTTTCACCCTGACGATCATCGGCTTCCTGATTTTCAAGGGTATGGAAAAACTCGATCACTATATCGCCTACTGGAAGTACGAAGGCGGGCGGGAACGGATGAGCTCAAAACGCAAACGCACGATGGTGGAACCATGAGCGTGTCTGATCAGCCGATCCCTCTCTCTGGCCGCATTCTGGACATTGGTGTCCGGTTCCTACCCCATCTTGTGCTGTTCGCAGTCATCATCGGCGCATGGGAAATCTCGGTTGCTACAGGTTTAATTACATCCATCATCATTCCCCGCCCCAGTGCAATATGGAGTGCAATTGTTGAGCTATACATCACCGAAGGCACGATCTATCGGCATTTTTTCATCACCCTAACTGAGGCCGTGGTCGGTTTTGCGATTGGTGCAGGCGTGGCCGTAAGTCTTGCGATTGCATCATCCCTTTGGGACCCTTTCCGCCGGTATGTCACGCCCTATGCCGTTGTGCTGAACGTAACCCCCGGCATCGCATTGACCCCCGTGATTATCGCTTGGTTCGGCTACGGGATGGGATCAAAAATCGCACTGGCAGCGATCATTTCATTCTTTCCGATCTTTGTGAACACCTTGACAGGTCTGGTTCAGGTTGATGAAGACCGCGAAGAATTGTTTAATTCCCTCGGCGCGTCCAACGTTCAAGTATTTCGTAAACTGAGAGCCCCCGCAGCCCTTCCGCTGATGTTCGCGGGTTTCAAGATTGGCCTGACGACAGCCTTAATTGGCGCGGTCGTCGCGGAATTTGCGCAAGCCACCGATGGCGTCGGTGTCCTGATGAGCCGCTTTTCGTTCCAACTGAACATGGCAGCGTCACTGGCGACGCTTCTGAGCATGACGGTGATTGGTCTGATCTTATTTTATTCAATGGAGTTTCTCGACGACCGGATTGTGTTCTGGCGTCGTGAGTCCCGGCGCGCGGCTGCGTCCCGCGCACGGGCACGTACCTGGGCCGCCCAGGCGAAGAAATGACGCGCACAAACGACTTTTCTAGGAGGAAAGCAAATGAAGATGTTTAAAGTAACGATGCTGTCAACGGCTGTAGCTTTTGCCGCGTTGCCAAGCGTAAGTTTCGCGCAGGACACCGTAATCAGCGTAATCAAACCAACCCCTCGCTCTGCGGTGTTTTTCCCGCTCGTTGTTGGCGAAGCGCTTGGGTATTTCGAAGACGAAGGTATCACGGTCAACCTGTTGCCTTCTGACACATCAATTCCGTATGTGGCATTCATTCAAAACGGTCAGGCTGATCTGGCAATGCTGGACCCGAACGAGACGATCAATGCGATCAATGCAGGGGCCAACATCAATACTGTATACGAGGTGATGCAGAACGCACCTGAAGGCATCGCAGTTCTGGCTGGCGGCGAATATACATCGATGGATGACCTTGTCGGGACAACTGTGGGTCTAGTGTCAGACCGTGACCGCGCGTTCTTGCAGGCGGCTCTCGATATCGCGGGCCACTCGATTGACGATGTTCAAACCGTTGTTCTGGGCGAAAGTGGCCCAACGCTGGCCGCAGCTATCCGTGACGGCAACGTCTCTGCGATTTCGGGGTCTGTCTTTGACTGGGCGGCCCTTGTCGCCAACGGGATCGAGATTGATACCGTAACGCCTGAAGAACTGCTCGCCAGTCCTGCTAATACTTTGGCGATGAACGCTGACATGATCGAAGAAAAGCGTGAGGCCATGGAAGGGTTCTTCCGCGCATGGTCCAAAGGAATGCACGTTGGTGCAACCAATCCTGATGCAGTTGAGGCGATGCTGCGTGCGGCAGTTCCCGAAGAATGGGAAGTCGAGGCCGCTGGTATGGGTCTGTTCCAAGGCGTTCTGCCAATGAACATTTCCACCACCGAGCGGATGGGTGATTTGCAGGCGGACGTTTGGACATCTGTTCAGCCACGCATGCTGTCATCGGGTGCAATTAAAAATGTAGTCGACGTTTCGACCTTCCTCAATGACACATACATCGATGCGGCCAACGACTTTGACAAAGCACAGGTCGAAGCTGCCGCAGCTGCTTGGCTCGAAGCCAACTAAACAAAGATTGTTGCGCCGGGCGTTGGCATCCGGCGCAACAAACGTCGCCTATTACGCACAAATCATAGGATTCGCATCATGACACACAGCACCATCGACACGCCCACCCTAGGCGATGAAATCAACCGCTACGGCCCAACTTCGGCGCGCCCTCTGCCACCTGCGATAGGCAAGTTGTCTACGACCACAGTAGACAGCCACGCCCATGTGCTGATCCCGGAAGCGGCAAAGTACATGGTGCCGCACGTCGATCCAAAACGGATCGCAATGATCAAACACGCCAACGAAGAAACCAACATGGTCAACGCCAAGCAGGAGGCCGACCGTGGCCCCGTCGCGATGCAAGATCGTGATGATCGCCTGCGCGTTCTTGATGCACAAAACATTGATATTCAAATTGTCGCCCCACCCCCACCCCAATGCTATTACCAATCCCCGATTGAACATGCGGCGATCGCGTCACGCATGGTCAATGACGGCTTGGCAGAATGGGTATCAGGCGATCCTGATCGGTTCGCTGGTCTTGGGACTGTGCCGCTTCAAGATCCCGAAGAATCCGCGACCGAACTGGAACGCGCGATGGGCCTTGGCCTCAAAGGGGTGATGTTACTGACCAACATGGACGGCGAAGAGATCAGTGCCGACAAGTTCCGCCCCTTCTGGAAAAAGGCTGAAGAACTTGGCGCGGTTGTGATGATTCACCCCAACGGCTTTACCGAAGGTAAGCGTTACTCTGAATACTATTTCCAGAATGTGATTGGAAATCCGCTCGAAACGACAACAGCGCTGCACTACATCATCTTCAACGGCCTGTTGCGCGATCTGCCTGACCTTAAGATTTTTGCAGTGCATGGGGGTGGGTATTTGCCCAGCTACTCCGGCCGGATCGATCACGCATGGGGCGCACGACGCGACTGTGAGGCAAACCTGCCCGAGCCGCCAACAAATTACCTAAAGAAGGTTTACTTCGACAATGTAGTCTTTTCTAATCACCAGCTAGAATATCTGGTCGCCCAATATGGGTCCGACAAGATCATCATGGGCAGCGACTATCCGTTTGACATGGCAGACTACGATCCCGTTGGCCACATCGCAGGGTCCAATCTGTCAGACGCAGACAAGGCCAATGTTGCAGGGTTGACGGCGCTGAAGCTGTTCGGACTCAAACGGTAAAATGGGGGGCGGCATATGAAAGTTGGCATAATCGGCCTTGGTATCATGGGCAGTGCGTACGCGGCCAACCTGCTGAAGGCGGGGCTCGATGTTCTCGGGGTCGATCCTGCGATAGAGGGGCGCACCCAACTTGAAGCGGCGGGCGGCACGACGTACGAGGTGGTCGGACCTTGGGTTGCCGAGTGTGATCTCATCATTATCTCCGTCGCCTCGCCCAAGGTACTATCGTCCGTATGCTGGCACCTGATGAAGTATCTAAAGCCAGGTCAGGTCGTGATGGAAACCGGAACGTTTGCGATGGCCGACAAACTTGCAGCGCGCGAGGCCATTGAAGTGGGTGGTGCAATCCTGCTTGATGCACCAGTGAGTGGGACTGGTATTCAGGCCGCAATGGCTGATCTAGTGATCATGGCCTCTGGTCCGACAGATGCGATAGACCATGCAAGGCCGTTTATGGCCTACCTATGCCACACGATCATAGACGCGGGTGCCTTTGGGGCTGGCACAAAATTGAAGTTCATCGCCAACCACGCTGTCGCATTGCACAATTGCGCAGCAGCCGAGACGTTGCATTATGCAGATTCGCTCGGGCTTGATCGTGACGTCGTTTATTCGCTTCTTTCCAAGGGTGCGGGTCAATCCAAAATGCTTGATTTGCGAATGCCTCTGATGATGTCGGGCAATTACACACCAGCAACGGCCCATATGGCTATGTTTGAAAAAGACCTTGCCATCATCGGAGCCGATATTCGCGCTCAAGAGATCAGCACGCCAATGTTTGATGCAGTTTCAGATCTATATGAAAAAAGCTATTCGCTTGTGCCGATGGATTATGA
>CALGTJ010000834.1 GCA_937901435.1 uncultured Rhodobacter sp.
GCGCAACACGGCCAGCGTGGTGCCCAACACCACGCCCACAATCACGATCAGGATCGACAGTTGGATGGTCACCCAGACGCCTTGCAAAATGGACGGCGTGTATTTCGCCAGCACGGCGGCGTTGAAAAAGGTATCGAGAAACCGCTCCCACTGGGTCATGTCAGTCGCCCGTCACGCGGGACAGAAACGACTGGGTGCGCGGGTGCTGGGGCGCGGTAAAAATCTGCTCTGGCGTGCCCTGTTCGACGATCTGCCCCTGATCCATAAAGATAACACGATCAGCGGCTTGTCGGGCGAACTTCATCTCGTGGCTGACCACCAGCATGGTCATGCCCGCCGCGCGCAAATCGCGCATCACCTCTAACACATCCCCGACCAGTTCCGGGTCCAGCGCAGAGGTCGGCTCGTCAAACAGCATCACCTGCGGCTCTAACGCCAACGCGCGGGCAATAGCCACGCGCTGTTGCTGCCCGCCGGACAATTTGCCGGGGTAACTCTCTGCCTTTTCCGCCAGCCCGACCTGCGTCAGCGCCTCGACCGCGCGCGCCTCGGCATCGGCACGGTTCATCCGACGCACCTTGCGCAGGGCCAGCATGACGTTCTTTTTCGCGCTCAGATGCGGGTAAAGATTGAAGGCCTGAAACACCATCCCGATGCGCTGGCGGATCGCGTTCAGGTTAACGCCCTGCCCCGTGACCGCATCACCCGCCAGCAGAATATCGCCTGCGTTGGGTTCCTCTAGTCGGTTGCAGCACCGCAGCATGGTCGATTTGCCAGAGCCAGATGGCCCCAGAACGAACACCAACTCACCCCGCGCCACCGACAGGCTGACATCCCTGAGAACTTCGAGCGTCCCAAAGGACTTGCGCAGACCGCGCACCTCAAGAGCGGGCAGCAGAGCGGCAGATTCGACACTTTGGATCATGGGGATTCTTGGCTTGAGAGGCAAAAGGCCAGACCGGGGAAGTGCCCCCAATCCGGCTGGTTTTCTTGAAAAATCAACAAGCTGGCGTGTGGCCGTTGTCCTCGTAGCCGTCATAGCCCGGCTCGCCAAACCCAGCCAACGGGGTCACCGCGACGGATCCTGCGGCCGGTGCGACGCCGAACCATTTCTCATGCAGTTCAGCCATCGAACCGTCGATTTTCATGCACTCGATGACCGGCTCGACCTTGGCCCGCAGCGCCTCGTCGCCCTTGCGAAAGGGCATACCCCAGACCTTGCCGGTCGAAAACAGATAGCTGAGCTTGACGTTCGGGTTCTGCTTAGCGGCCCATGCGGACACGGTGTTGCCCGCCACATTCGCAAACGCCCGCCCTGACACAACCGCCTGCACAGCATCCGTGTTGGTGCCATAGCTTTCCACGGTCCAGCCCGTCTCGCCCGCCAGATCGCGCGCCCAACTGTCATAGACAGAGCCTTTGTTGACCGCGATCACCTTGCCGGAAAAACCGGACATATCCATGACATCCTCGGCATCGTTGCGCACCACGAATTGAAAGTCTGTGTTCAGATAACCTTCGGAAAACAGATAGTTGGCCGCGCGTTCTTCGGTGATGGTGGTGGGGGCGACGACGAAATCATAGGTCCCCGCCTGCAAGCCCGGCAGGATGCCGGAAAACTGTGTTGCCACGATATCCATCTCGACGCCCAGACGCTCGCCAATCATATTGGCCAGATCCACGTTGAACCCTTCGATCCCGCCGCCGAGTTTCGGCATGGCGTGCGGCGCAAAAGTGCCGTCCAACGCGACGGTGTATTTGTCTTGTGCATGGGCGATCCCACCCGCCAATAGCATGACGCTCGCTGCGGTCGCTGTAAAAATCTTCTTCATAGTTGCCTCCAAATGACTGTCCATGTGACCGCAGGCTATAAGACGGCTGCGCTAATTCCCAGAATTTTTATCGCAAAACTTATATGTTTCTACACCAGCGCCACAACAGCTTAATATATCAGCAGAAATTATTCCCACGCGTAACGAATGCACATTTGTGATCCGGCGTGTTGCGGTGGCTTTCGCCCGTGGCGGCGCGCTTCTATAGTGATGCTGGCGTGATTGGCGTCATTGGAAAAGGCAGGATGTGATGGACGATCTCAGGGGCCGCATCGACATGCACTCGCATTATTATGGTGGCGGTCTGGTCGAAACCCTGCGCGCGCGCACATCGCGCCCCTATCTGCACACCCGCGCCGATGGTGTTGTGGAAATGGTGGCAATGAACGGCGGCTTTCCCTTTACGCCCGCGTATTATGACCATCGCGTTGGGCTGGCAGAGATGCGCGCCTGCGGGTTGACCCATCGCCTGCTGACCTTTCCCGGCGCTTTGGGGGTGGATCTGTTGCCTGCCGATGAAATCGCGCCCGCCATTTCCGCCTATAACGACCATCTGGCCGAGTTGGGCGCGCAAACGAATGGCGCGCTGATCGGGCTGGCCGGTGTGCCGCTGGCGGATATGGATCTGGCCTGCGCCGAGGTGCGTCGGATAAGGCGGGATCTGGGTCTGCCAGGGATCATCCTACCGTCGGATTATTTCAACTCCTTGGCAGAGTATGAAGAGATGCGCCCCCTGTTGGAGGCCGCGAATGAGTACGGCTGTCACGTGATGCTGCATCCGGGGCTGAAGGTCGGACAGGAACCACCACCCCGCCCCTCTGACAATATGCAATACCGTCTGTCCGCCGTGGACCTGCAATCC
>CALGTJ010000835.1 GCA_937901435.1 uncultured Rhodobacter sp.
CAAACCCTCGCCTGAGACGCACACTCTCAAAATGGGGGGTGAGTAATTACGTTCGACTCCTCTCTTGCTGATGAATTTCAGCTCCAAATCGGGTTCCGGGGCTGCCCTGCATGGGGTGGGTCGCGTCCGTCCTGATCGCTGGGCACGCCCATGTGATCAAATCGGACAAAGCTGCATACCATGCTCTGGCCAGCGGCCAGTGTCTTGGGGATGGTCAGGCGCTGCTGCGCCGGGGAACGCCGCGCTTTGGTGGCCCCCCGCGTGGATAGCCCACTGGCCCGCTCCCCCGGATACTCGCCAAAGGGCATGGCATGGGTGGTTCCGGGCCTTTCACATTTCCTGCAATCGCAATTGTGCAATTGCAGAACACCTGTCATCCAACCGGATGCAACCCCCTGACACTCAAAGGAGATCGCGCTTTGCGACGACGATAGGATACGAAAAGGATACGATGATGATACGCATATTCGAACATATTCTCGGCTACACCCGGATAACGGTAACAGAGAAGCAGCGCGTGCTTGTGATGCGCCACGGTCGCTATGATGCGATCCTGCGCGCCGGGGAACATAGCGTCAAGCGGCGCGGTGCCGAGTTTGAAACCTTCGGCGTTGACACTCTTCGGTTCTCTTCGATCCATGTGGATGCGTTGCGCCGGGCACGGCCTGACCTCTTCGATGAAAATTTCATCCGCTTCGAGGCTGGCGCAGGCGAGATCGTCATCGTGTTCTGCGAGGGACGCCCGATAGAGGTTGTGCGGCCTGAACACCGCATGACAGTCTGGAAGGATGCAGGGCCCTGGATCTCTGAGACCATCGACGTGATGGGGTCTCTTGCGGTGCCTGTGGCGCTTGCCAAGCGGCTTGAGCGGATCGTGAACCCATGCAAGCAGCGCCATGATGTTCCCGAGGGACACGTGGGTCTGTTGACCATCGACGGCTCTGACTCCGGGGCTGGGATGCTGACACCCGGTGCACATTACTTCTGGGATGTGGGGCGTCGCTCGATGGTCCGGCTGGTTGACACCCGTTGGCGCGGCGCGGATGTGACGGGGCAGGATATCCTGACCCGTGACCGTGTGACACTGCGGGTCAACATCGCCGCCACGTACCGGGTCACTGACCCGGAGCTGGCAAACCGGGCGGTGAAGGACTTTGCCGAGGCGCTGCACCGCTCTTTGCAACTGGCCTTCCGCAAAACGCTGGGTGGTCAGACGCTTGACGCCTTGCTGGAGGACAAGACCAGCGTGGACGTCGAGGCCGCCGAGACGGTGCGCAAGGAGATGGCCGGGATCGGCGTCGAGGTGGGCGAGATCGCGTTGAAAGACGTGATCCTGCCCGGCGAGATGCGCGAGATCCTGAACAAGGTTGTCGCCGTGCAGAAAGAGGCCGAGGCCAACGTGATCCGGCGCCGCGAGGAAACGAACGCAACCCGTTCGCTTTTGAACACGGCAAAGGTGATGGCCGAGAACCCTGTGATGTTGCGCTTGAAAGAGTTGGAGGCACTGGAATCCATCGCCAGCAAGGTCAACCATCTCACAGTGCACAACGGCACCGAAGGCCTGATGAGCGATATCGTGCGGTTGCGCGACTAGCCTGAAACGACCAAAACCGGCCCGGGGCGATCCTCGGGCCGGGCAATGCTCCAGGGCGCTTTTGGGCTTCATCTGGCAAAAAATACCTCCGCCGGAGGCCCTTATCTGTCCAGCAGCACCACGACCCGCCGTTCACGCGGTGCCTGAGCAATCAGTCCTAGTGTTGATCCACGGCATATTGGCGCAAGACCTCTAACGGGATGATTTCCAAAGCCCGCTGATGGGTGCCTGCCAGACGAATGCGCGGGGCGCAGCCCTCGTCATGGGCTTGCAGAAAACGCCCGGCGCAAAGGCACCATTGATCGCCGTCCTTCAAACCCGCAAAGCCATAGGCAGGCATCGGGGTCGACAGGTCATTGCCCACATATTTCGAAAAGGCCAGAAATTCGGCTGTCATCACGGCGCAGACCGTATGGCTGCCGCTGTCCTGATCGCAGGTGTCACACTGGCCGTTGCGGAAATAGCCGGTCAGCGGGTCCTGTGAACATGGGGCCAGAGGGTCGCCCAGCACGTTGATCGAGGGGTCCTTTTCCATGGGCGGCGCTCCTGTTGTGCGGTTTTGTTGGATCGTACAGGGCTTGCGCCCGGTTACAACCGGGAAACGGGCAAACGGGGGGCTTAGGTGGCGCGCCAGTTCACCCAGCGGCCATGAAAATCAGCGCGGCCGAGGTCCAGAGTAATGTCGCCCGGCCAGAGGCGCAGGGAAAGGCCGGCCCCCGGAGATTTTCCGTCGTCTTCCATGGACAGCCATGCGATCGGGGCTGCCTGTGTTGCGTTGGCTCCGGCCGTTTCGATCAACTTCCGGGCGCGGGCGCTCACCTCTGGCGGGAAATATTGCCAGGCTATTGTGTGGTAGATCATATGCAAGCGGCCGGGCATGGGGGTGGTTAGACGGGGCGCCAGCCAATCGGCGGCATCGTCTTTGTCCACCACGCCGTCGGCCACGGCAATCGCTGCGCGAGAGCGGGTCAGGCGGTCGGTCTGGTCGGGCCAGAGGTATGCGTTCAGCCGCAGGGCGTCTTTGGGGTCGCGCGGATCGAGCGGGTTAAGATCCACGCCGCGCCGCTCGACCACCCGAGGAGAGGCGTGCGGGGGCAGGG
>CALGTJ010000836.1 GCA_937901435.1 uncultured Rhodobacter sp.
TGAACGAATTAGAGCACGCGCATATCTTTATCGGCCAGCAGGAACGCCGGATCGCCGCGTTGTCGCAGGACAATACGGCCTTGCATGATCTGATCGCCCAACTTGCCGCCCGTCTGGATAACCTCGAGGGGCGGACTTCGAAGTAGCCGTCGGAAATAGCCCCTTTATCTGTCTCAGCGGACGCAACCGCCTGCGGCACCTTGAGCGTGGGTATAGTGGCGCTACCGCCTGCGGCTACTTGAGCGCGAAGAGATCCTGATACGCGTCGCGCAGTTGTTTTTTCTGCACTTTGCCCATGGCGTTGCGGGGCAGTTCGGGCAGAACGATCAGCTTTTGCGGCAGTTTGAAGCGGGCAAGAGAGGTCGAGATGTTGGCCTTGATCGCGTCCAGATCGGGCGTCGCCCCGGCTTTGGCGACAAGGATGCCGACAACTGTCTCGCCAAAATCCGGATGGGGCACGCCGATGACAGCGCTTTCCAACACGCCCTCGGCCTCGTCCAGCAGCAATTCGATCTCTTTGGGATAGATGTTGTAGCCCCCCGAGATGATAAGATCCTTGTTGCGCCCGACGATCGACAGATAGCCGTCGGAATCGATCTGCCCGAGGTCTCCGGTGATGAAAAACCCGCTCTCGCGCAGTTCCTCGGCGGTTTTTTCGGGCATTTGCCAATAGCCTTTGAACACATTCGGCCCGCGCACCTCGATCTCGCCGATCTCGCCCTGTGGCAGGTCCGCGCCATTGGCGTCGGTGATGCGGATCTCGATGCCGGGCAGGGGAAAGCCAACCGTGCCCGCGCGCCGCTCTCCGTCATAGGGGTTCGAGGTGTTCATGTTGGTTTCGGTCATTCCGTAGCGTTCCAGAATGCGGTGCCCGGTGCGGGTTTCAAATTGCACGTGGGTATCGGCCAGCAAGGGCGCGGAACCAGAGACGAACAGGCGCATATGGGCGGTGGCGTCCTTGGTAAAGCGCGCCTCGTCCAGCAGGCGGGTGTAGAATGTCGGCACGCCCATCAGCGTTGTTGCCTCTGGCAGGCGGTCAAGGATCACGTCCACGTCGAATTTCGGCAGGAAGATCATCTGCCCCCCTGCGAGCAGGGTGATGTTAGAGGCGACGAACAGGCCATGGGTGTGAAAGATCGGCAGCGCGTGCAGCAGCACGTCATCGGCGTTAAAGCGCCATTCCTGCCGTAGGGCCTGTGCGTTGGACAAAAGGTTGGCTTGGGTCAGCATCGCGCCCTTAGAGCGTCCGGTCGTGCCAGAGGTATAGAGGAAGGCGGCCAGATCATCCTCTGCGCGGTCCACGGTGGCGAAGGCCTTTGGCAGTGTCTGAGACAGGGCGGGGAAAGAGCCTGTGCCGTCTGCGCCCATGGTTTCCAGCCGCGCGCCGCAGGCGGTGGCAACGGGGGCAAGGCTGTCGGATGTCCGGGGATCACACAGCACCAGCGTCGCGCCGCTGTCCTGCACGAAATAGGCGACCTCATCCGCCGTGTAGGCGGTGTTGAGCGGCAGAAACACAACGCCCGCCTGCACACAGGCCGCATAAAGCGCCAGAGCCTCTGGTGATTTGGCGATCTGCGCGGCAAGGCGGTCGCCCGGTTTCAAGCCACTGTCGACAAGCACATGTGCGTATTGCGCGGCAAGCCCCAGAAACGCGTCATGGGTCATCTCGCCGCCGTCGGGCAGGCGCAGGAACACAGTCGGTTTGCCCAGATGCTGACCAAAGAGGTGATCGTAGAGCGGGTTTGACATGGGATATTCCTAGGCTTTTGGGGTAAGTGATGCAGAGAGCGCGCGCACCTCGGCAGAGGCGGCGACCGTGTTTTCAGTCACGAATTTCTCGTGATTTTGTGCGATTTGCGCCAGATCGTAAAGATAGTTCACCATGGTGCCGCCCGATTGGGCCAGCCCGTTGGCAGAGGTGTCCGCGCCTGCGTGCACCGCATGGACCCGCGCGCCATTGCCAAGGTGAAAGCGCGCGACCGGGTCAAGCGGGGTGCCGTCGGCGCGTTTCGCCTCTAGCAGGTATTGGGCGGCGAGAGCGTGCGCGTCAGCCTCTTGCAGGGCGGGGTCGGCGGTCTCAAGCCACGCGTTCAGGCCCGGAATGGGAGACAGCGTCACGAAGGTCTTGAGGTTCGGCATATCGCGCGACAGATCCGCGACAACCTGCTTGATCAGAGAGTTGCCAAAGGAAATCCCCGCCAGCCCCTCCTGGCAGTTGGAAATCGAATAGAACACGGCGGTGTCAGCATCCTGCGGCGCGATCTCTTCGCGCCCGTCCGCCAGCAACGCCTGCACCGAGTTGGGCACGCCGCGCGTCAGGGCGACTTCGACGAAAATCAGCGGCTCATCGGCCATGGCCGGGTGGAAAAACCCATAACAGCGCCGGTCCATCGGTTGCAGGCGGCGGCGCAGGTCGTCCCAACTGTGGATCGCGTGAACGGCCTCATAGGCGATGATCTTTTCAAGGATCTCGGCGGGGCTGGACCAGTTGATCGGGCGTAGCACCAGAAACCCGCGATTGAACCACGACGAGAACAGATGTTTGAAATCCACGTCCAGCGGTTCCAGATCGCGCGTATCGCGCATCAGCGCCAGCAGGTCCTTGCGCATCCCCACAAGTCGCGCGGTTGCACCGGGAACCTGATTGAGACGGCGGGTCAGTTCCTGACGCTGCGGCTCGCAAGCGATGGCAAAGGCGCGATAGGTCGCTTTGGACGGGGTGGCCTGATAGGCGTGCAGGGTCTGCGTGACCTCATCGGCGTCGATTTCCAACTCATGCGTCATAAACTGAAAGAAGGCGCGCTTTTCGTCGGTGTCCATCTGGGCGTAGCGATCAAGGATCAGCCGCGACAGCGTGCTGCCAGAGACTTCGCCGTGACTGCCCAGCAGATCGCGCGCCAGATCGGTCGCATCGCGCCCCTTGGCCTCGTCCGATAGGGCGCTGCGATAGCGCCTCTCGAACACGGTAGATATCAGATCTCCGAAAAAGCTCATCGTGCCGCCCCCATGACAGCGTCGGGCAGCCATGTGGCCAGGCCGGGAAACAGGCACAGCAGCAGGATCGCCAGCACCATGCAGGCCACAAAGGGCAGCGACCCCATCAGGATGGTTTTTAGCGAAATGTCAGGTGCAATGCCGTTGATGACATAGAGGTTCAGACCGACGGGGGGCGAGATCAGGCCGATTTCCATGTTGATGGTCAGGATCACAGCGAACCAGATCGGGTCGAACCCGGCGGTCAGGATGATCGGCATCAGGATCGGGGCGGCCATCAGGATCACGGCGACGGGGGGCAGAAAGAAGCCCGCGATCAGCAGGAACACATTGACCGCGCCCATCAGGACCCAGCGGTTCACATCCAGCGTGCCGATCCATTCGGCAATGCTTTGCGTGATGAATAGGCTGGACAGCATATAGGAAAACACACCAGCGGCGGCGATGATGAACAGGATCATCACGCTTTCCTTGGTGCTGTCACGCAGCACGACCCACAGATCCTTTGGGTTCCAGAGCCGATAGATGATCATCGCGATCAGCAGACACAGCAAGGCCCCCACGGCGGCGGTTTCCGAAGGCGTCGCCACTCCGCCATACATGGCGTAAAGCACGCCGACGATGATGGCGAGGAAGGGCAGGACGCGGGGCAGGATCTCGAACTTTTGCTTCCACGTGTAATTGCCCGAGGCCAACAGCACCTTGTCGCCAGAACGCCATGTGGAATAGAGCGACCAGGCCATGAACAGCGTCACCAGCAGCAAACCGGGAATGACGCCTGCAAGGAACAGACGGCCAATCGAGGTCTCTGTGGCGATGCCATACACGATCATCGTGACAGACGGCGGGATGAGAATGCCAAGGGTGCCGCCGGCGGCGATAGAGCCTGCGGCGACGCCGTCCGGATAGCCGCGCTTGCGCATCTCGGGGATGCCCATCTTGCCAATGGCGGCACAGGTGGCGGGGCTGGACCCTGACATCGCCGCAAACAGCGCGCAGGCCCCGAGGTTGGAAATCACCAGACCGCCGGGCACACGGGTCAGCCAGCGCTCCAACGCTTCATACAGATCCGCCCCCGCACGGGTCGAGGCAATCGACGACCCCATGATGATGAACATCGGGATCGACAGCAGCGCAAAGTTGTCAAGCTTGCCAAACAGGATTTCCGGGATCAGCTCTAACGAGCGCATCCCGTCGAACACCATCAGGAACCCGGCAGAGACGATCAGCAGGCCAAGGGCGACAGAGACGCCCGAAAAGAGCACGGCAATGGTAGAGACGGCCACAATGCCGCCCAGCGTAAGCGGATCCATCAGGCGTCCTCCAGTCCGAAAGGGGTGTCGACTTTGATCACCACGGCGACCAGATCACCGATCAATTGCAGCAGGAACAGGGCAAAGCCGATGGGCAGCGCCGCATAGGGGATCCACAGGCGGACGCCCCAGACCGTGTCGGATTTCCAGTTGCGCTCCCACGCGAGATGCCAGAATTCGTAGCCGTACCAGAGGATCAGCGCGACCATGGCGATGGACAGGGACAGGGTGAACAGCGACAGCACGTAGCGCGCGCGCGGTTTCAGGGCGATCGGGATCAGATCCACGTTCACATGGCCCCGCAAGTGCTGCACATAGGGCAGGCCGACAAGGGTCGAGGCGATGGCAAGGTAGATCACCGCCTCGGTCTGCCAGACGGTCGAGCCGTTCAGCACAAAGCGGATAAAGATCATCTGGCAGGTGATGAACACCGCCGCGACGATCATCGCCGCAGAGCACCATCCGGCAAGGGTAGAGAGAGCAGCCACAAAACGCAGAAACGGGTTTTCGCCGGTTCGCGCCGCGACGGCTGAGCTTTGGCCAGCCATTGCACAGTCCTCCGGGTTTGACAGGGAGTTTGACAGGAAAGAGACAGGAAAGAAACAGCGGCCCGCCGGATGTCCGGGGGCCGCCTTTGGTGGTCTTATTCGACGGCAAGGGCCAGATCGAGCAAGGCTTGTCCGTCGGGGACTTCTTCGACGAAGGCCTTATACGAGGTTTCCTGTGCCAGCGCGCGCCATGCGTCAAAATCCGCAGGCGACATCTGGGCAATCTCGACACCGGCGTCGGCAAAGACTTTGGCAGAGGCGTCGTCTTCTTTCTTGGCTTCGTCCAGATAATAGGCCTGCGCCTTGGCAGAGGCTTCCAGCAGGGCGGTCTGTTGCTCGGCACTCAGACCGTCGAAGGTGGATTTGTTCATCAGCAGCGGCTGATACATGAACCAAAGCGCGACCTCACCGGCAGGAGTATAGCAGGCGGTTTGTTCATAGATGCGATAGGACACGAAGGACGAGGACGAGGTGTTGACCGCATTGAGAACGCCGGTCTGCATGGCGTTATAAATCTCTGACGAGGCCATAGAGGCGATAGAGGCACCAGCCCCGGCCAGCATCTGTTCAAACGCCTTGCCAGCGGCGCGGGTTTGCAGGCCAGCCACGTCCTCTGGCTTGGTGACGCATTTGTCCTTGCCGGCAAAGCCACCGGCCAGATAGCCATGCACCAGAACCATCACATCGTCTTCGGCCATCTTGGCCTCTAGCGCGTCCATGAAGGGCGAGTCCGACAGGCGCGCGGCGTGGTCGTGGTTTTTCACAAGGCCGGGCATCAGCGTCAGGTTATAGGACGGCTGCTGGCCCCCGGCATAGCTGAGCGGCAGGACAGTCATGTCCAACTGGCCCCGGCTAAGCGGGCGATACTGCTCGCGCGCCTTGAACAGCGAGGACGAGCCGAAAATCTTGATGTCCAGATCGACATCGGCCGCGGCCACATCGTCGGCGACCATCTGTGCGACCTTGTGGCGGATGTCGTTATTGGACCACTGGTGCGACAGGCGCAGTTCGGTGGCGTTCGCGATCGACCCTGTCGCAAGGCACAGCAGCGTGGCGGCGGTCGCGAAAAGCTTTGGTTTGGACGTGAGTGTCATTGGTGGTATCCTCCCGGTTGTGCCACGGTTTGCCCCATGGCTCTACGATTCTGACCGTTTCACGCTTTGTATCTCTCGTCAATAATCTTGTATACAATAATGCCTATATTGCATTCGTGACTTTTGCGTAGTAGCGGTTTGATATGGAAAGCCGCCGCGCAGCGAAAATTGCAGAGAGCCTGGAACAGTCCGTCTTCAATGGCGACTACCGGGACGGAGAGCGGCTGGATGAGGTCAGGCTGGCAGAGCATTTTTCGGTGTCGCGCACGCCGGTGCGCGAGGCTTTGCAACTGCTTGTCGCCTCTGGGATGGCAGAGCAGATCCCGCGGCGTGGGGTGTTTGTGCGCCAACCCGGTCCGGTCGAGCTGATGGAGATGTTCGAAACCATGGCAGAAATAGAGGCGGCTTGCGGTCGCCTCGCCGCCACGCGGATTTCCGAAGAGGATCTGGCGCGTCTGTTGCAGGCCAACGCCAAATGTGCGCAGGCCATTATGGCACAGGACCATGCCGCCTATTATGCGGAAAACGAGGTTTTTCACCAGATCATCTATCGGGGGGCCACCAACAGCTATCTGGAAAAGCAGGCGCTGCGGCTGCAAAATCGTTTGAAACCCTTTCGCAAGATACAATTAAGGTTTCGCGGGCGCATGGCGCAATCCATGGCCGAACACGAGGCGATTGTCGTGGCGTTGCAAGAGGCGAACGCCGAGCGCGCCTCTGCCGCGCTTCGGTCGCATGTGGCGGTACAAGGCGAGAAATTTCAACAACTTATCGCCAGTTTGAAGACCTGATATGTCAGTTTGAATTGGTGATATGCCAGTTTGTTAAACTAATATGCTAGTTGCATTGGATGATATGTTAGTCCGCTAGTGACGGTACACCGCTGAATCGTGACTTCGCCGGTCATGATCCTTACTGAAGGGTTAAGGCGTGGCGCGTGGCGGTGCTTTGGTGCCGATGTCCCAGAACAGCCCGGCCATGACCTGCATCGCCTCGCGGCAGACGGGTTTCAACACATGTTCATCCGGGGCGTGCTGGTTGCAGCCAAGATAGCTGTGCGGAATCCAGATGGTTGGCAGGCCAAGAATGTCGGCAAAACAATCATTTGGCAGGGATCCGGCGAGATTGGGCAGGACGTGGGGGGCTTTGCCCGTCGTCAGATGCAGCGAGGCGCGTACATAAGTGACCCAAGGGTGGCTTGGGTTTAGCCGTGTGGCGGCGAAGATGCCTTTTTCCGTTGGGACGATCTGGACCTTGTCAAAGCCATGGGCATCCAGATGCTCTCGCAGGGCGGGTAGGACGCGCGCGGCATCGGTGCCGACCACATAGCGCAGCTGACAGGTGGCGCGCGCCATGGGTGAGATCGCGTTAACGGGGGCCTCGGGCACGCCGGATGTCATGGCGAGAATGGCAAAGCTGTTCCAGCCATAGACGCGCTCTGTGGGCAAAAGGCTTTCCTCGCCCCACTCCACATCGACTTTAGGATCTTCCCCGGAGGGCATGGGCAGGGCGCGCAAGACCTCGCGCACCTCTTCGGTCAGGCTGGTGGGACGCCATTCGGGGATCTGGATTTGCCCGCGAGCATCGGTGATGCT
>CALGTJ010000837.1 GCA_937901435.1 uncultured Rhodobacter sp.
ATCACTCTCATACCGCAGCCGCCAACCGACCGTGGTGAATAATCCGGGTTAGTGAGAAGACGATCCGTTCTGTGGCCCAGAACTGCGCGTCGACTTGGACACAGAGCGGCCATTTGCGAGGCTCCATTAAAAAAGTCCGCCATCGTGTATCGCCGTCACCCTCTGCGGTGGCTATGGCAGCACTGCTCGCAACCGTGGCAGGATTTGGGGGCCCGGCAATTCTAAGCTCCATCTGGATGCAGGTGCTCGATCTTTCCCCGGATCAGGCTCTCGATCACCTGCGTCGTGCCGAAGCCCTTGGCTTGGCACGTGTGAGATCTGCGGGCGAGGTCACCGAAATCGCGATCCGGCAACCGATGGCCGCAACGCTCGGGATTCGTGATCTTGAACTCGTTTGATGACATCCTGACAGCCTATGTGAGACAGGTGAACCTACCTTGGGCGAACGACACGCCACCTGCATGCAGAGTCTGGGTTGTATGGTACGAGAAAGCCCTGCAGCGGCGTTTCACAGGGCGTGGGGGCTGACGGGGCGATTTAAACTGCCCTGTCATCTGTTTCTGAAACGGATTGGCCTGCAACTGCCCTTACTGCGATTATTGTGGTGTTTTCTACGTACGCTATGCCGTCTCCTACCGCGACCTCGAGGAAATTATGGCGGAACGTGATGTCGTCGTTGACCACGCTACCTTGAACCGTTGGGTGGTGAACTTCTCACCTTTTATCTCCGCAAACGCTCAAGCCCGGAACCGTATATCAGCCAATTCGTGGCGGATGGATGAGACCTACATCAAGGTGCGAGGCAAGTGGACTTATCTTTACCATCGAATACCTCAACAACATCCTGGAACAGGACCACCGATTCATCAAGCGGATCACCGGCCCAATGATGGGCTTCAAAGCCTTCCATTCCGCCGCCGCAACTATCGCAGGTATCGAGGTCGTCCACATGATCCGAAAGGGCAGTTCGCTGCAAACCATCTTTCCGCATTTCAGCAGTTTGCCGCACTCGCAGCATAATCATGTCCTAAATCCCACCTTCTCAACCCAGCCAGACATTTGCGACACTACCCTTGACCTCGTCACCTGATCCGGCGCCAATTAAACTGCTCGGAGAACGGCGCCGGAGAATTTCCACCACTTTCGAGACACAACCTGCTTTCCATCGTCAACCCACTGAATTATTGTTAAGTGATCTTTCCTAGGGGCCAGAATGAACACCGCAAAAACGCTGGCCACACCCCTGCACTCGGTCGCGCGATATGTTCCAGGTAGCCCGCATTTCCAACCTGACGCTCCTACGTTGGCCAGCAGCCTTGCCGCGTTTTCCAACTCCCCAGAGTTCAACTCGGCGCTGACGGGTTTGTCGCCAAAGGCACGCTGTCTGGTGATAGGTTATTCCACGCCGTCCAATGCGCAAGCGCTGCGGCAGGTGCTTGGGGAGCACGCGGTGACGGATCCAAGCATTATTGTCATTGACCGTCTCCCCATTCCCGAAATCTACACGGAAATGGGCATTGAAATGCCCGAGATCGATTTTCTGCAACTGGATGCATGCAATTTGGGGGATGCTCTCGAAGCCGACAGCTTTGATCTGATCGTTCAGGATTTCGTTCTGAACTGTATGCCACCAGCACATGCGCCTGCACTGCTTCAATCAACGAGAGCGCTACTGAAGCCCAACGGTCTGTCCCTGATCAGCCTATCGACCGATGCGAAACCCATTGCAGCACCGGCCCAACCGGTCGAGAAAGCCATGTCACGCTGGCCGGACAGGTGGTCAGGCTCCGTGTGGTCCATTTCGGATCTGGCGCACAGCCCTGAAGAGTATACGGAAATGGCTATCCAATTTTTGGGACGAACACTGATCGATGAAAAAACAGGCCACCTGGTTCAGGTAACTTCTCCCACGTGTCAGTTCGAGTACTTTATCCCGAGTAGGGAAATGGACCACTTGCTTCAGCAAGCTGGATTCAAGGTGATCCCGGCACACGTCAGCCACGTTGTGGACTACAGCGGTCTTGCCTGTACTCGCCATCGGTTGATCGCAATTCCGGCCTAAACTGGGGGTTCGTTCCAAGGCAAAAGTGTCCGGATCCCGGCCGCCAGCGAGCCAATGTTTTCGGAGGAGAAAAACTGCCCGTGCCCGCCTTCGACAATGCGCAAGCCATAGCCGGAGGGATATGCGCTATCAAGCATTGGCACTGGATCCGCTTGGCGCGAGAACGGGTTGTGCAGGCTGTCGCGGCCGAAAATAAGCCCAACCCGCTGATCGTAAGGCCAAATGCTGAACTGTTCCATCAGGATCAATCCACTGACCTCGCGTCCGAGGGCTCGCAGGGCCAGTGCCGTAGCGCGTGCGATGGTCGCCCCTTGGCAGTTACCGCCCAGCAAAAACGGACCTTCGGGCTGCCACTTCATCAACTCGTCACAGTACAGCATTGCAAGGCTCTGAATCGTGTCAGGACTGTATTCCATGATCAAGTGTCCCGACCGCATCCCGTAAACCGGCAAATCTCCCTGCAACTCTTCGGAAAGTGCGCGGTACTCGTTGAAGCCCTGGCAGCACCATACAAGTCCTGCGGGTCCGCGCATGCCGTCAAGGCTGCGGATAAAACCGCTTTGCCGGATCTTGCCATCGCCCCACCCCGCAAGGTAGGCGCGTTGCTGTTCAAGAAGCCGTACCCCAAGATCTCGCCGGGCCTTCTTGACAGACGAGGGATCCGAAACCTGTCGGCGGATGTCAGCGGACATTGCCGCCACGGTGCCCAAGCTTTCCATAGTCTGGGCTGACAACCGAATGCCAAAAGCCTTTTCCACAGTCAGGATCATCTGCATTGACGCCAGTGAGTCGCCACCAGCGTCAAAGAAATCGTGGTCTCTCGACAGATCGGGGCGCCCCAGCACAGATTGCCAGATCTGCAGGACTCGTCGCTCCACCCCGTCAAGCAAGGTGGGCTCCTCCGAGGACCGGAGTGATGCAGGCACGAGCTGGGCCAGCTCTCTGCGTAATAACTTGCCGGTTGCAGTCATCGGCAAACTGTCGACCCGGGTGATGAGGCCAGGAACCATGACCCTGGGCAACTGACCGGCCAGATGCTGGCGCAACCGCTTCATATCAGTTCCCGGTGCAGCGACGACAAAGGCTGCAAGAATAGAATCGCCACCGTCAGCTTGCCCGTGAACAACGGCTGCGCGCTCTATGCCGTCGCAAGCTTCGATTTGGATCTCGATCTCGACTGGGTCAAGGCGCACCCCTTTGAACTTGATCTGATCATCCATGCGCCCGAGGAAATCGATGGACCCATCTTCCAATCGCTGACCGAGATCTTTCGTAAGGAACTGCCTTCCGTCAGCGGCTGCACCGAACCGTGCCGCCGTCTGCACCCGGTCGCCGAGGTAACCACGTGCGACCCCTTTGCCTGCAATCGTGATCTCTCCGGCTTCCCCGTCAGGCAGCTCGTTTCCTTCCGGGTCGAGGATGCGGATCGTCGTACCCGCGACCGGATACCCGATGTTGGTCCCGGCACTTGTCCGGGCACTGTCGGCCGCGCCTCCCAGTAGTTCTGCCACAGTCGAGAATATGGTTGTCTCAGTCGGGCCGTAGAAATTATAAATTTTCTTCAAGCCTTCATGCTTGCGCAGCATCGCGATTAGTCCCTGCGGAATGACCTCGCCCCCCAAAGAGATCACGCGTATTCCGCTTGGCAAACGGCCGCTAGTCGCCAGACTGCCAAGGACCGAGGGTGTACCGCCCAGATTGGTAATCTGCTGAAAGCGGTCTGATTGTACAAGCGACGCAAGGTCTTTTTCCAATAACAGGCATCCGCCGCAGCTGAGGGTAGCAAACATCTGGTGCACGCACGCATCGAAACTAATCGAGTCTATGAATGGGGTAAGCTTCAGATCCTCGGGCATGAAAAGCTGTCCGATCGAATACTCAATCAAGTTAGAGACATTTTCATGCGACACCCCGACCAAACGCGGGGCGCCGGTCGAACCTGAGGTAAAGATGCCATACGCAAGATGGCTGGGGCGGGGGCTGGGGCGTGCAACAGGTATTGTTACCCGTTTCACCTCTTTGAGGAACGTGTCCAGATCAATTGTCTGCAATGCCGTTGCCGGTGCGGCTGTGGCCGTCGTGCCTTCGATGACCAGCGCAGCTCCGACCAGATGCAACAAGTCGTTCAGGGCCGCACGCCGCATGGCGGGATCGATCGGAACAAAGGCGCAGCCAGCTTTCAAAACTCCCAACACCAATGCAAGAAACCACCCTGATTTTTCAATTGCGAGAACAATCAGCGCGTCACGCGGCAACGCGCGTATAATCAGGCAGGCCGCGACTTTCTCGGCTTCCGCATCGATTTCGCCATATGTCCAAGCGCGTTCGCGTTCCACTAGGCATAGCGCATCCGGGCGTTTGCGTACCTGTTCTTCGAACCAGCTATGCAGGAGAGGCGCGGGCGAAGCCGTCTCATCCGGCGACGTTTCAGCCTTGGGCGGCACGGCGGAGCGGCCGACTAGAAAATCGGGCAGCGCAGTTGCAAACTTATGCGCCAGAGCAGGGCCCATCGCGACGACGCAATCACCAGATTTTACAATCCCGGCAACCATCGGCAGAGCCTCGTCGATCGTTTGTGCCCTGCATGCTTGGACTCCGGCCTCTTGCAGCCTGTCACACAAGGTTACGCCGATATCGTCGCTCGACCCATGTTCACCCGCTGTATCAACGGGCAGCAAAACAACCTGATCGGCGATCGAAAGTGCCTTGAGGAACGCGTCTTCCAACCGTTTCAACCGGCTTATCAGCTGGGGTTGGAAAACTGCGACCAGACGACCAAGCGGACCAGTCATGCGGCGGGCATTGTTCAGTGTGACAGTCACTTCAGAAGAATGATGGGCAATATCATCATAGATGCTCACCCCCCCCCAGCATCCGATCCGTTGCCAGCGGCGCGGGACCGAGGTGAATTCAGCAAGGATCTTTGCCGACCAGGAAGGTGAGCAACCATATCCCGTGGCCATAGCAATTGCAGCCAAGGCATTGAGCGCGTTGTGCCTACCTGGAAGCGGTAGATAAACGCTGCACTCAAATTGTCCGCGATGATACAAGTCGAACCTGGTTTCGGTAGCATTCAGCTCGCGGATGTGCGCGCGCCAGAGGGCACCTTCGGACGTACCAAAGTCCTCGACATGCCTTCGCTGACCTCGAGAAACTTCGCACAGCTTCTCATCATCAGAACACACCAGGATGCGCCCACCCTCGGGCAGCCGGTGCATAAAGTCGCCAAACGCGGCCTTGAGATCCTCAAATGAGCCAT
Organism: uncultured Rhodobacter sp.; assembly: GCA_937901435.1. Next base: position 5,322 of record CALGTJ010000837.1, read on the forward strand.
AGTGATCGCTGTGTTCGTCGTCGATGCCGGTCACGATGCAATTGACGGGCATCCAGAAATCAAGTGCCCTGAACGCTTCGCAGGATTCGTTGACAAAGGGTCCTATGTCGGACCAACGGGCGTTACCTGCCTCCAGCGACTGACACGCTTCGCCCACCATGTAGCCCGGTCGCAACCCGGCACGTTCGAGCAAGACGGCGAGCATTACCGTCGTCGTGGTTTTGCCATGGCTGCCCGCCACGCTGATAACAGGACGCCCCTCAATCAGCCCAGCCAGTGCTCGAGCCCGCGTCATCGATGGCACCCCCAAGCTTCGCGCCTGCACGAGGTCGGGGTGATCCCAGGCAATCGCCGGGCTATAAACGATCAGGTCTAAATTCGCCAAATCCGAGGGTGCGTTGCCGACCTGGACCTGGGCGCCCGCATCGCGCAACGGGCCGAGCCGGTCATTGACAGTGCTGTCGCCACCCGAAACCAGCCAGCCGCGTTCAAGGAACAATTTGGCAAGTGCGCTCATCCCCGCGCCGAGAATGCCGATCAGGTGTACCGCTTTCGATGCATGCGCTGGGACATTCAGGCTAGGAAAGTGGTCATTCAATCGAAATATCCCCCTTTAAGGTGTACTGTGCAATTCGACCGATCTCGCCCAGGACCCGTTCCTTTCCATATGGTTTGAGCCACCAGTTGTTGGCCTGAATATCCGAGGGGTGGCGTGGCGGCAAAACCACCAGATCAACCCATTTCGGCAGGAATTGCCGAGCTGTCAGGTAAGCGCGGCGTGTGTGCAGCGGCTTGCAGCATATTGCGATTTTCTTGACCACGTTCCAACCCAGTTCTCGCGCTATAATCCGTTCTGAAAACAACAGGTTCTCACGTGTATTGGTAGCGTCAGGTTCAATCAGGATGTCCTTTTCCGGCACGCCGCTGGATATCACGTAGTCACGGTAAACGCGCCATTCCGGCTCTAGTGTACCAGCAGGCCCAGTGCCGGTGATCAGGATGCGGGTTGTCAAACCCTCGTGGTACAGCGAAATCGCAGGCTCCACGTTCGAGATTGATGGTGCACCCAATACAAGAGCAAGATCCACCTGGCACGGTTCGTCAGCACAGAAGATGAACCGCGTAATGGCGTCGATTGACCGTCGATCCTGCATTGACGTTCGTTTCCTGTCTGCCACTAGAAAATTCGGGATATCAAAGGTGTTTTCCATTTGGAGACTCTAGCACATCCTTGATTGATAATATTCGTTTTCAGTTTCGTGGCGCAAGCGCCGCTTGATCATAGTTGTCACATCCCAGACGGTAGTATGGCAGTTTCTTAAAAATTCCGGTTTGAGGGGGTATGCCAGTCCTTCATAGGGCATTGCCAACTTGCTGCCGCACCTTGGCACGACTAGCATCTTGTCATGAGGATACAAGCTGAGATGCCGCGCCTGAAGGGCTACCGTTTCCCCCGTGAAGTCGTAGCCTATGCCGTATGGGCCTATCATCGCTTCGCGCTCAGCACGGCGGACGTAGAGGATCTGCTGGCTGAACGCGGTGTAACCGTCAGCCGGGAAACTGTTCGCAAGTGGGTGAACCGATTTGGTCGGCATTTCGCCGATTGTATCAAGCGTGACCGTCCCACTGCTGCAGACAAATGGCATCTAGACGAAGTTGTCGTTCCGATCAACGGCGTGAAGCAGTGGTTGTGGCGCGCGGTGGATGCGAACGGGGACGTGCTGGATATCCTTGTGCAGCCTCACCGAAACGCCAAAGCTGCCAAGCGTTTTCTTACGCGGCTGATCGCCCGCTTTGGCAAACCGCGTGTCGTCGTGACGGACAAATTGCGCAGCTACATCAAACCGATCCGGACCCTCGCGCCTGAAGCTGATCATCGGGCACACAAAGGGCTCAACAACCGCATCGAGGGTTCGCATCGGCCGACCCGCAAACGAGAGAAGGTCATGGGTCGGTTCAAATCGATCCGACAGACGCAAAGGCTCCTCGCGGCCCACGATCAAATCAACACAATGTTCAGGCCCCGCCGCTACCGCCTCTCCACCGTCTCATACCGCCACGCAAGGTCCGATGCCTTCGACCTGTGGCACGGTTATGCGCTCGAAATGACGGGCTGAAAAAATCACACTTGGTGACCTTCACAGGTCAGTGTAGTTAAGTTGGCAATGCCCGGTCACCCGTTTTACGTGGGATCATCGAAGGCGCGACAACTGCGCATTCAAA
>CALGTJ010000838.1 GCA_937901435.1 uncultured Rhodobacter sp.
GGCTTTGCAATTCGATCACCATTTCCTTGTTGCCCATGCGCTGCATCAGGCTGTCAGTTTCTTCGATCAGCAGGATCTGCCCCTTGCTGATGACGCCAATCCGGTCTGCGATGGTCTCTGCTTCTTCGATATAATGCGTCGTCAGGATGATCGTCACACCAGAGGCTTGCAGATCGCGCACCACGTTCCACATATCTTTGCGCAATTCCACATCGACGCCCGCCGTCGGCTCGTCCAGAAACAGCACGCGCGGTTCGTGCGCCAGCGCCTTGGCGATCAGGACGCGCCGTTTCATACCGCCGCTGAGCTCTTTGATCTGCGACTCGCGTTTGTCCCACAGCGACAGCTTTCGCAACACATCCTCGATATAGGCATCATTGCGCGGCAGACCGAACAGCCCGCGCGACAGGCGCACAGTGTTCCTGACGCGTTCGAAGGGTTCCAGATTGACCTCTTGCGGCACCACCCCGATCAGCTTTCGCGCGGCACGGAAATCCTTGATCACGTCATGCCCACCCACGGTGACCGTGCCAGAGGTCAGCGTGGCAATCCCGCAGATGATAGAGATCAGCGTCGTCTTGCCCGCCCCGTTGGGACCGAGCAGGGCAAGGATCTCTCCGTTTTGGATGTCGAGGTTGACGCCATCCAGAGCCGTATGGCCCGAGGCGTAGGTCTTGCGCAGGTCTTTGATGCAAATCATCGTCGGCATAGTTTTTCCTCCAGAAGAGGGGTGGCTATACCAGTCAGACCGAAAAGGGAATCATTAGTGCTGTGCGTCTGTGCGCAAAGCGATCACAGATCAGTGCGGGGCCTTGGGATCAGCAGGCCATCAGCACGTCGACTTCCTGCGACGTCAGCGAGGCACGTGCCTGCGGGCCGAAGGCATCGATGTCGTCCTCAAGTTGCGGGAAGATCTTGAACAATTCCTCGCGCTTGGCCTCATCGACCAGATCCAGCCCGGCGGCTGGGTGAAAGCTTTCGGTTTCGACGTCGTTTGAAAAAACGATCTCGTGCTGATCGAAAACAAAGTGGTAATAGGTCACGTCCTCACAGCCGTGATCAATTGTGACAGAGCTGTCGTTCAACAGCGCCTTTGCCGGGACCAGCACCTCGTCTTCGCCAAACAGCAATTCGCAGCGCCAGTCAGAGAGCAGGACGCAGTGGTTCTGAGACACCACCAGATCGCGTGCTGGCTCTTGCTCTCCCAAGGCTCCTGCCTTGATGCGGATGGGCCGCAGCGAGGGGTCCGACCGGAACGAAGCGGCATTCAGAGCGCGAGAGGCGATCCAGCGGATTGGCTGCGCACCGTTGTCTTTGGTCAGGACAAGATCACCCACCTCAAGCTGTTCAACCGGCTTTTGCCCACCGGGCACAGCGATCAGAGTTCCTGTCACATGGGACATACGCTCTACGGACAATGCAGATGGGGCGGTGTACGGCATGACGGGCACTCACTTGTTAAACTCTGAGTAATGGTTTGCCGCCAGAACATGGTCACAGACGGGTCGAAATGTGACCGACTTGGGGCTTTTCACCGAATTTGGGCAGAAATTTTTGCCTAATTTTCCAGATCCGCGACAATGCCGGACGCTCGCCGGGTTTGAGGGGTGATTATGTGAACAATCCTAAAGTCCGTCCCAACGCGCCGGTAACGCCAGAGTCGGGCGGTGCCGCGCGGCCAATCCCCACGCCAGTTTGAACTTGCGCCGCGACAATGCAGATCCCAGTTTCCTGCGCGCAATGTCACGGGTCAGCAGACCCTCTGCATCGTTCATCTGAATGATCGTTTTGGCGGCACGGCGCACCGCATCGTCATTCACCCGCTGGGCTTTGACTTCTTCCTCAAGAAAGGTCAGCGAGGATTGAAAGTTATTGATCGGAATGACCACCGGCATACTCAGAAACGGACCATAGCGCACCTGCAAATCGATCAATGTGGGCGGCTTTTCAGCCTCGTTTTTCAGTTGGCTGGACCCGACCGTTCCGTCCCGCAGATTGATATGTTCGTTCGACAGATCACGCGGGTCGGCCCAAGCCACCAGATCCTTGGACGTCGGGATCACAGTGCCATCAGATGCGGTCACCCCGACCTTGGTGCAGGCATCGCAAATGTCCCAGACCGAAACGGCCAGCAAAGGACCCAGCGACTCTCCCTGTCCGTCGGGTATGTCGCCCACCGCCTGCATTCCCTGCAAGCGGCGAAACACCTCTGACGTGACTTCGGACAGGGGAACCCAGCCTTCTTCAAAAAACATATGCCTGCCCTTTTTCGTCTTTTGGTTAATCGTTTGTTCAGGCTTAGAGCATACGCGCGGCGATGGCATCAAGTTTGCGCATCACGGCAGGATCGCGTTTATCGGGTGCCGTCATGATCGCGTATTCCAGCGCCCGGTCGCAGCCATGCGGGCAAGCCTCGCGGGTGCCACCCAGCAAGTCGGGCAGGCGTTTCACCAGACCACGGGCGTTTTCAGAATTGCCTTGCAGCGTCTTGATGATCTCGGTCACGTCGACCTCGCCGTGATCCGGGTGCCAGCTATCGTAATCGGTGATCATGGCGACAGAAGCATAGCAAAGCTCTGCTTCGCGGGCGAGTTTCGCCTCTGGCATATTGGTCATACCGATCACGTCACAGCCCCAGACCTCTCGATACAGTTTGGATTCCGCCAGCGACGAAAACTGCGGCCCCTCCATCGCCAGATAGGTGCCGCCGTCATGCACGGTCACGCCCTGCGCGCGCGCCGCCTCGACGCACGCCGCCCCAAGACGCGGACAGGTGGGATGGGCGACAGACACATGGGCGACACAGCCCGTGCCAAAGAACGACTTTTCCCGCGCAAAGGTCCTGTCGATGAACTGATCGACCACCACAAAATCCCCCGGCGCCATTTCCTCGCGGAACGACCCGCAAGCACTGACGCTGATCACATCCGTGACGCCAAGGCGTTTCAGCGCATCGATATTTGCGCGATAGGGAACGGTCGTGGGCGAATGCACATGTCCACGCCCGTGACGCGGCAAAAAGGCCATGGCGACCCCATTTAGCGTGCCCGTCAGAATCTGGTCAGACGGCGTGCCCCAAGGGGTATCGACCGTTTTCCATTCAGCATCGCTTAACCCATCGATGTCATAAACACCTGACCCGCCGATAACGCCTATAACTGTCTGCATCTTTGCCTCCGTCAACTGATTTCCCGAACTGTAAAACAGTTTCCATTTAACATGAATCAAAATGCGTTGCGTCCAGTCCAACGATCCAAAGCCCGCTTTCGCCCATGGCGCTCTGTCATTGTGCAGGATTCAGGCGCGTTTGGCATTCTGCGCCCAAACCGCGACAAACCGGCACCCCCTTTCCACTTTTTTTTCACATGCCCTACCGATGCGGGCCTATCCATGTTAGCGCGCGCATATTCCAACAACTCAAGGTGTCTTGCCTCGTGACCGATAGTGTCTATACCGCATTCGCGCGCAATCTGATGTCTAATGTCAAAGTGACGGGCCCGCGCCCGACGCCGCTTTTGCTGAAAACAGAAATCCTTTCGGGCCTGACCGTCGCCTTGGCGTTGGTGCCAGAGGCAGTGGCTTTTGCGTTTGTGGCAGGCGTGCATCCTCTGGTCGGGCTTTACGCGGCCTTTATCGTGGGTCTGATCACCGCCTTGATCGGCGGGCGTCCGGGGATGATTTCCGGGGCGACGGGTGCGTTGGCGGTTGTGATGGTCTCGCTTGTGGCCATGCACGGCGTCGAATACCTATTTGCCACCGTCGTTCTGATGGGTCTGATCCAGATCACCGCCGGGGTATTTCAACTTGGGCGGTTTATCAGGCTTGTCCCGCATGCGGTGATGCTGGGCTTTGTGAATGGTCTGGCGATCGTGATTTTCCTCGCGCAGATGAGCCAGTTCAAGGTGCCCGGCACAATCGTGAACACCGGACACGGCATGGGCGGTGGAGAGTGGCTGTCGGGGATGCCTTTGATCCTGATGCTGGCACTGGTCGGGTTAACGATGTTGATTATCTGGCTGCTGCCGCGTTTTTCCAACGCCATCCCTGCCCCACTTGCCGGGATCGGGATCGTCGCGGCCATCGTCATCGCCTTTGGTATCGACGTGCCTCGTGTCGGTGATCTTGCCTCGATAGAGGGCGGATTGCCCAGCTTTCATGTGCCGATGGTCCCGCTGAACCTCGAAACGCTTGAAATTATCATTCCCTACGCGCTTATCCTCGCCGCGATTGGCCTGATCGAAAGCCTTCTGACGCTGAACCTTGTGGGCAAGATCACCGAAAAGCGTGGCGGAGCCTCGCAGGAATGTGTGGCGCAGGGCGTAGCAAACACGGTCACCGGGTTCTTTGGCGGCATGGGCGGCTGTGCGATGATCGGTCAGTCGATGATCAACGTGAAATCCGGTGGGCGCACGCGCATTGCGGGCGTTGCTGCGGCCTTGTTTTTACTTAGCTTTATCCTGTTTGCCTCGCCGCTGATTGAACAGATCCCACTGGCCGCTTTGGTCGGTGTGATGTTCATGGTCGTCATCGGGACATTTGCGTGGAACACTTTTCGCATCATGCGGGTCAGCACCAAGTTTGCCAGCTTTGTGACCCTGCTGGTGACCGTCGTCACCGTGATGGAGGATCTGGCCGTCGCCGTTGTGGTCGGTGTGATCGTCTCGGCCCTGCAATACGCTTGGGTCAACGCGAAACGCATCTCTGCCAAGGCCTATTTGACCCCAGAAGGCGCCAAGGTCTATCAGGTAAACGGCCCGCTGTTCTTTGGCTCTGCTGCCGGGTTTACGGAACTTTTCACCCCAAAAGACGACCCCTCGCTGGTCTTTATCGATTTCGCCGATAGCCGTGTGGCCGATCAATCTGCGCTCAGCGCCATAGAGGAACTGGCCGCGCGCTATATCGAATTGGGCAAAGAACTGCACCTGCGGCATCTGTCGCGCGATTGTCGCCAGCTTTTGACGCAGACCGGGCTGATCGTGGACGAAAGCGATGACGATCCCGACTACCAGATTGCCGTAAATTATGAGGTCCGCACTGGCCTGTTTGGCGACGGCCACTAAAGCCCACCGGGACCGACACAGGCCTGTGCCGGTCCCTCGCTGCACCTAGTCGTCAGGGCGGGCGAGGCTGAACAATTCGGTCACGACCGCATAGTCGCGATACCCCAACCGCGCCAAAGGCTGATACCGCGTGACGTCAAAGATTCCGTCTCTCAGACAATCGTCACGCAGATGAACGCCGACGACCTCGCCAAAGATGACCTTGTTAGACGCGCCTTTCAGATCAACGATCTGGGTCAGTTTGCATTCAAGTGACGCAGGTGCCCCAACGATACGCGCGCAGTTGATCGTATCACATTCGGCTTTTTCCAACCCGGCCAGATCGAACTCGTCCGTGTCATGCGGGTAGGTTCCAGAGGTCACATTCATCGCGTCGCGCATGGCATATTCCACGACGTTTACGCAAAATACACCGGTGGCCGCGATATTGGCCGTTGAGTCCTTGGTGTTGTCCTGATCTGGCTTGGCCCCAGTAGAGGAAAACATCACCTGTGGCGGCGTGTAGGCGACGCCATTGAAAAACGAATAGGGCGCAAGATTGTCCCGACCCTGCGCATCGCGGGTCGAGATCCAGCCAATCGGGCGCGGCGTGATGATAGCGTTAAAGGGGTTGTGGGGCAAGCCGTGGCCGTCTTCGGGTCGATAAAACATCTGAATTTCCTCGCTCTCGTTGCCCCTGACCTAGCCCCGTGCTAGGCGCGCTTCCAGTAGAAAATCATCGGGTTCGCCTTTGTACTATCTGGCACAGGAAACCGCGCAGGACTGGTGGGAGGTCGAGGCGCTTTATGATTTGTGCTTTGCGCCGGGGCGCGAGGCATTGTCATCTTATCGCTTGCGCGATGGGATCGATCCGATTGCTGCACTATGCCTTCTGGCGCGCGATACTGAAGGCACTTTGGCCGCAGCGATCCGATACTGGCCCGTCCGGATCGATCGCGCAGAGGCGCTTTTGCTGGGACCCATCGCGGTGCACCCAACCCGGCAGGGCGAAGGATTGGGCGGGTTACTTATGACGGCCAGTCTTGATATTGCACGTAAATCTGATTGGCAGCGCGTCTTGCTGGTGGGCGATGCGCCCTATTACTCCCGCTTTGGATTCACGCGGCTTGAGGGTGTCGAAATGCCACCGCCAACCAACCCTGACCGGGTTCTGGGCTTGCCTCTGACAGAGGACGCATGGGCCGGAATAATCGGCTCCGTGACGCGCGCCGCTTGAATTTTTACGCTTTCGTAGTGATCTATAGACTATGATCATGCAGGAGAGCGGCAGAATGGAACTCTTGGACAGACCCATTGCACCAGATGCTATGGCAGACCGCCTTGATGTCTTGGCTAAGCGGTACAAACGTGCGGGTGGGCCGGTCATTCAGCTCTTGAACATGATTGGCGGGCAGGCTGACAATCTTCTGGATCGACTGCCACCGGGATTGCGTGAAAATCTGGGCCACGGAACAGAACAGGCTTTGCGCATGGCGATGAAGATGGCCGATAGCTCTCGTGGGGTGATCGCGGATCAGCCGGAATGGCTGACCAAGTCGGTCTCGACTGCCATGGGTGCGGCTGGTGGGTTTGGCGGGCTGCCAACCGCCTTGGCGGAACTTCCCGTCACGACGACGATCCTTTTGCACGCAATCCAGAGCGTTGCCGTCGAACATGGGTTTGACCCAGCAGAACCCGGAGTGCAATTTGACTGCATTCAGGTGTTTGCCGCCGCGGGCCCACTGGACCATGATGACGGCGTGGATGTGGCCTTTCTGACCACGCGTCTGGTGGTGACAGGCCCCACGATCAAAAGTCTGATCGCCAAGGTCGCCCCACGTCTTGCCACAGTTCTTGGCCAGAAACTTGCCGCACAGACTGTACCAATCCTTGGGGCCGTTGCGGGGGCGGCCACTAATTATGCCTATGCCAGCTATTATCGCGAGATGGCGCATGTGCATTTTGGCTTGCGCAGACTGGGGATTGAGGCGGACCATGACCACGCCGCTTTGGTAGAGGCTTTGCGCCAGCGACTAGAGATCAAAAAGGCGGAACCCTAGGCGCTCTTTGTGCGAAGGTAGTCCATGATCGCCGGACGCACCGACTGGCTGCCATCAACGGACGCAAGATCGATCACACGCTTTACCTCACTCAGATCAACCCGGCGCAAAAGATGTTTGACCGGCCCGATAGAGGCCGGACGCATGGACAATGCGCGCAGGCCCATTGCAGCAAAACACATCGCCTCGATAGGGCGCCCCGCATCTTCACCACAAAAGCTTAGCCGCGTGCCAACCTCACCACAGCGGTCGACAATGCGTTCGATCAGGGACAGAAAGCTGACATTTAGCGTGTCATAGCGGCGTCTCACCCGCTCGTTCTCTCGGTCGGCGGCAAAGAAAAATTGTTTCAGGTCGTTCCCACCAATAGAAATAAAATCCGCCATTTCAAAGAATTGACGAGGCGCAAACGCAAGGCTTGGGGTCTCAAGCATCGCACCAATTTCCACATGTGAC
>CALGTJ010000839.1 GCA_937901435.1 uncultured Rhodobacter sp.
CCTGATCCACCTTAACAGGGCCGCAAAGTGGTCGAAGAACTAGGACCACCTCTGGTGGATCAGAACACGGGTTACGATGTGACCAAGCTGTTTCCCGGTCTGAAATGGCCGTTCCTGACGTATAAGCAGCAGCGCGATTATGTGGTGATCAACAAACCTCCGGTGCGGCATGCCGGGGTGACATACGCGACAAAGAATGTGGTTCCGACCTCTGCCGTGGTTGCGGCCTCACCTGTGGCGGGCCATGGTCATCGCTTTGTGTAGGTTGGTACGTTCCGCGATGAGGGAAATGTGCGCAACGCCGTGACCCGGTTGCGCGCGCTTGGTTTGCCAGCGCGGACGGGAAGCTATAAAAAGAATGGTTCGGTCTATCGTGTTGTGCTGGCAGGGCCTTACACGAACGGTGGGCATTTGAACGCCGGGTTGAACGCCGCGCGGCGTGGTGGTTTTCCGGATGCCTTCACCCGCAAGTAAATCCTATTAAAAAGGGGGCGCCTTTGGCGCCGCTTTATGAGCCCCGATTTTGCCTTTGGCAAACATCGGGGCCGTTGCCGCCACAACTACGGCAATCGCTTATTCTCCACAGATGCCCTGTAGGCTGACCCATGCACCGTCTGGCAGGACGGGGCGCGCGGGGTCGTTCAGGACTGGATCTGCCTCGATCAGGGTCAGTGTGGTTTCGCCTGATATATCAAGAGCATAGGCATAGGGTGTGGCGGGGATCTTTGCGGCTGCAAAGGCCTGAAGCAGGTATTCGTCGGGAATGGCCAGCGGGGTCGAGGACATAAGGCTCTCGGCGTAGGTGGTCAGAACCTGATCCGGAACGTCTCCGGTTGTCAAAAGGCGGAACGCGGTCATTGGGCCTGCATCTATAAGCATGTCTTGCACAGGATCTGCGATAAGGGCGCGCAAGTCTTCGGCGAGAATATGGCCTGCGACGACGGCCGGATCATCGAAATCTTCGACGAGGGTGCGGTTGACGAGGATCAGCCCGCCCGGAAGATGCCCCGATTGCGCTATTCCGGAGGACAGGACAATGATCCGACCAGCCCGATCGCCAAGCAGCCGCGTATAAAGCCGATCGAGGGCGCTGCGCCCATTGGCGGTTTCACAGGGTGCCCCGGCAACACGGCGGATATTGTCCAGCAGGCGATTGCCCAATTCGATGCGTTTCACCGACGGCACAACCTGTGCCGCGTGACGGATCAACGCATCCGGCAACCAAAAGACGGCAAGCCAGACCACTGCAACCAGCCCCCCGCCCAGCAAGACCAGCCGCAAGCGCCCCTGACGCGGGCGGCGTCTGGCGATGGCGGTGCGAACGCGCTCTATCGCTTCGACGAGGAATTCATCCGCGATTTCAAGTTCTTCCGGCGCGTCGGCCCCGGCACAATAGAGCGCAGGCATGTCGGTTGGATTGACCCGGATGATCGCGGGCAAAGACCAGTGGGCCAGCGCGCTGCCCGCATTGTCATAGATGACCAGCGTGGCATCCCCGACAGAGACAAAGACATCGCGGCGGCGGTCCTCGGGCGAGGCGCGCCAGACTGCGCTGGATTCCAGCCGCTGATATTCTGTGAGGGCTGTCATGGATAGGCTGTCATAGGGGCGGGGGTGATGCTTTATCTAGTGGATTTGGTAGAGACTACCGCAACATCTTAGGCCTGCCAACAGAGCAGGGTGCCAATTGCGCTTTGTTTTTCTGTGGCTTCGTGGGTCTCTACAGGGTTTGTGCTGTCTTGCGCAGTTCAAATTTCTGGATCTTGCCTGTTGATGTTTTGGGAAGCTCTTGAAAGTAGACATATTTTGGCGTTTTGAACCCGGCAAGACGGTCTCTGGCGAAGGCGATAAGATCTTCTGCGGTGACGCTTTGCCCATCTTTGAGTTCGACAAAGGCGCAGGGCACTTCGCCCCATTTGTCGTCCGCTTTGGCCACTACGGCGCACAGCGAGACGGCCGGGTGATGCATCAGCGCGCCCTCGACCTCGACAGAAGAGACGTTCTCGCCGCCAGAGATGATGATATCCTTGGCCCGGTCGGCGATCTGAATATAGCTGTCGGGGTGTTGGATCGCGAGATCGCCAGAGTGAAAATACCCCCCGGCAAATTCCTTTTCGGTGGCCTCGGCATTCTTGAGATAGCCCTTCATCACCGAATTGCCGCGGATCATGATTTCGCCTTGGGTGACGCCGTCCATGGCCGCTTGGGTCATGGTGGTCGGATCCATTACGGTGATCTCTTCCATCATGGGAAAGGGCACGCCCTGACGCGCCTTGATCGCGGCTTTTTGCGACTGATCCAGCCCGTTCCAATTCGCGCTCCAGACGCATTCGGTGACATGGCCGTAGGTTTCGGTCAGTCCGTAGACCTGCGTGACGTGGAACCCCAGCCTTTCAATCGCGGCAAGGGTGGCGGCGGCGGGCGGGGCCCCTGCGGTAAAGACCTCGACTGTATGGTCAAAATCGCGCACTTCGTCCGGTTTTGCGTTGATAATGGCGTTCAGAACGATGGGCGCGCCGCCAAAGTGGGTGACCTTTTCATCCGCAATAGCGTCATAGATGGCAGCGGCGGTGATATTGCGACAACAGACGACCGTCCCGCCCAGAACGGGCATCATCCATGTGTGGTTCCAGCCGTTGCAGTGAAACAGCGGCACAATGGTCAGGTAGCGCGGATGCAGCACCATGCGCCAGCTGATCACGGTGCCCATGGTCATCAGGTAAGAGCCGCGATGATGCGCCACGACGCCTTTGGGGCGCCCGGTGGTGCCAGAGGTGTAGTTGAGCGACAGGCTCTCCCATTCGTCCTCTGGCATGATCCACGTGAAATCAGGGTCGCCGCCGGACAGGACGTTTTCGTATTCGGGGTATGTCCCGGTGGCAGGAAACCCGGCAGCCTCGTCAGCGACTTCGATGATCTTGGGCGCGGGGCCGTCCATCTGGGCGATGGCGGCCTCTGCGAGCGACAGAAATTGGGTGTCGACCAGCAAGACCTTGGCCTCGCCGTGATCAAAGATATAGGCGACCGTGTCGGTGTCGAGGCGGATGTTGATGGTGTTCAGCACGGCCCCCGTGGCAGGCACGCCGAAATGCGCCTCTGCCTGCGCGGGAATGTTGGGCAGAAGGGTGGCGACCACATCACCGGGCACAATGCCCATCCCGACAAGCGCAGACGCCAGCCGTGAAACGCGCGCGTGATAGTCCACGTAGGTCCAGCGCCGCGCGCCATAGACCATCGCCTCGTGATTGGGATAGACGCGCTTGGCCCGGTTCAAATGGCTGAGCGGGGTCAGCGGCACATAATTCGCGCGCCGTTTGTCCAGTCCGGTTTCATCTGCCATCCAGCCCATCTTGCGCCCTCCCCAAGCCCGGTTAATGTCGGGCAAGTATTTACCAAGCTTGTGTTGAATGCAAAGTGTGAAATAAGGCTGTCACATGACGAAAACCACAGCACCTCAAGCCCTTGCTGCCGCTGCCCTTGTGGTTGGCGCCATGGCCTTGTTGGGGTTGAGCGATAATCTGGTGTCTATGGTGGCCGCTGACATGGGGCTTTGGCAGTTTCATGCAACGCGATCGGTCATCGCCCTGATTTTGGTGGTGGGGGTGGCCCGCTTTTATCGGGTGACCTTGCGCCCTTTGCGCCTCTCAACAGTGGTGTTGCGCAGTCTGTTGGTGTCCCTGTCTATGGTGTTTTACTTTGGGGCTCTTGCCTTTGTCTCTGTCGCACAATCTGCGGCGGGCCTGTTCACCGCGCCGATCTGGGTCTTGCTGATCAGCTTTCTGGCCATGCGGCAAGCGATTCAGCTTTGGACCATTGTGGCGGTCGCACTTGGGTTTGGTGGCGCGCTGTTGGTGTTGCGGCCTGAT
>CALGTJ010000840.1 GCA_937901435.1 uncultured Rhodobacter sp.
TGGCGATGCAGGCGGCAGGGTCTACCGATCCGGCAGTGTACGGCGCCAAGATCTTTGACGTGGCCAATGCGCCCGGCGAAGAGATCTATCCCGGCGAGTTGGCCAAGGGTCTGGAGATCCTCGCGAATGGTGGTGAGATCGACTATGTCGGCGCGTCCTCGGTCGAGTTGATCGGCGGCGGCGAAAGCGCTGGCAACTACCGCGAAGTCGAAGTGAAAGACGGCAAATACGAGACCGTGAAGTTCCACTAGGCATTTCCCGAATCTCGATAATCAAAGGGCGACCCGGTTCAGGCCGGGTCGCTTTTTTATTAGGCACGGCGCGGCACAGCGGCGCAGCAAGAGGCAAATCTGTGTGGAAATGGGGCGATTGTTGCGTCGGTCACGGTGTTTCAAGGTTGAAACGCGGTGATTTCGACCACTAAACTGTTGCAAACACCGCTAATCAATTTAGTGTCCACCGCTACGGGTGATGCGTTCGGGGAGGGACGCTCTGCGAGGGCATTTCCGACACTACGACACGTCTGACGACCTTAATGGGAGGAATAACCAACAATGGAACGTCGTAAGTTTCTAAAAGCCGCTGCCCTTGGTGGCGCAGGTGCAGCTCTGGCCGCACCTTCTATCGTAAACGCGCAAGGCGCAAAAACGATCACGATCGTATCCACATGGCCACGTGACTTCCCGGGTCTGGGTCTGTCCGCTCAGCGTGTTGCAGAGCGCATCAATGTTGTGTCCGGCGGCGCGCTGCGCACCGAATATTTTGCGGCTGGCGAAAAAGTAGGCGCATTCGACGTGTTCGACGATGTGGCAGGCGGCAACAGCCAAGCGTACATCGGCGCAGAATACTACTGGGGCGGCAAGCACCCCGGCTACAACTACTTCACCTCCGTTCCCTTTGGCATGACCACTCCGGAGTGGAACGCCTGGGTCAAGTTCGGTGGCGGTCAAGAACTGTGGGACAAGCTGTCAGAAGGCTTTGGCCTGAAGGCGATCACCTGCGGTGCTACCGGCGCACAGGCCGGTGGTTGGTTCAACAAAGAGATCAATTCGCCTGACGACCTGCAGGGTCTGAAAATGCGTATTCCGGGCCTTGGCGGCACCGTGATGTCCAAGCTGGGCGTGTCGACTGTTTCGCTTCCCGGTGGTCAGATCTATGAAAACCTCGTGTCCGGCGCTGTCGAAGCGACAGAGTGGGTTGGTCCATACAACGACTACTTCATGAAGTTCTATGAAGCGGCCAAATACTACTACACCGGCGGTATGCACGAGCCGGGCGGCGGCCTTGGCTTTGGTATGAACAAGTCGTGGTGGGAAAGCCTGTCCGAGTACGAGCAAGCCGTGATCACAGCCTGCTGTAACGAGGAAGCGGCGGCTCAGCCCGAAGAGGCCTCGGCCAAGAACGGTGAATACCTGACCAGACTGGTGAACGAGCACGGTGTCGAAGTCAGGCAGTTCAACGAAGACGTCTGGGATGCCTTCGGGGATGCAGCGGCAGAAGTGTTCGAAGAAACTCGCGACCACTCGCCTCTGGCTGCCGAAATCAACGACGCTTATCAGGCATCTCTGCGTGAAATTGGTGGCTGGCGTGCAGCGGCAGAGATTGAGTTCTCTAACCAGCGTAACCGTATCCTGGGCCTGATCTAAGCCCCCGTTATAAAAGAATACCAAGAGCCGGCTTTTTAAGTCGGCTCTTGTGTCTCACAGGACTGCACCACCAAACCACCGTGCGAACCATCGTGGCGGCAGGGGCAAAAGCCCCTGATACGTGGGTTCGGAGCCGGGGCAGTCAGACGTAATCAGGGTCGCGCACCTGTGCGAGACAAGAAAAGGTTCGGATCACACCGGACTTCTGTGCAAATCGGGGGATTGCAATGAGCACGACATCCGAAATCGATAGTCTCTCGCCCTATGGCTCTCATGTGCCATATGTCCGCACGTTCGGATGGGGCATGTTGGCGGTGCTGGTCGCTTTTATGATCAACAACGTTTTGTCTGTTGGCTATGATTTCCCACCCATCCGCGAGTTGATGAATGGCAATGCCCTTAGCTGGGTGCCGCTGGCGGTCTATCTGGCCGGGATCGGTTGCGCGTGGTGGTATGTTGCAGGGTCTCCTGACCGCGCACTGCGCTATGACGCCCGTAAGATCAGCGCGTTCAACGCCTATCTGATCCGGGCCTGCTTTTTCTCTGTGCTCTTTGTCGGCATCGCCGACGCCGCCATCGCCTTTTTACGGGTAGAGGGCCTGCTGCCGCTGTTATTTTCCGAAAACCTCTCGAAAGAGCTGATCCGGGCGCGTTTTATCGGTCCCTGGATTCACTTTCCCCTGATTGGCCTGTCATTCGTGATCGCCTATTTCTCGCGCTCACTCGGCTTTATCTGGCTGGCGCTGATGATTGTGGTGGCCGAGCTTCTGATCGTGATCTCGCGCTTTGTGTTCTCTTACGAACAGGCCCTGATGGGCGATCTTGTGCGCTACTGGTACGCGGCGCTGTTCCTGTTTTCATCGGCCTACACGCTGATGGACGAGGGCCATGTGCGCGTTGACGTGTTTTATGCGGGCTTTCAGCAGCGCACCAAAGGCAAGATCAACGCGATCGGGTCGATCATGCTGGGCATGACGACCTGCTGGGTGGTGATCATCATCGGGTTTGGCAGCAAACAGTCGATCATCAACTCTCCGGTCACGAACTTTGAGGTCAGCCAGACCGGCACGGCCGGGATGTTCATCAAATACCAGATGGCGGCCTTCCTTGCGATCTTTGCGATCACCATGCTGATCCAGTTCGTAAGCTATCTGTTCGAGGCTGTGGCAGACAAACGGGATGAACCCGGACGTCGCGTCGTCGCTGAAATTACGCATTAAGGGCGGATATCATGGAACTATTATTTCTCGCCCTTCTGGTCTTCCTTATGGCCATAGCTCTTGGGTCGGGCTTTCCGGTGGCCTTTGCGCTGCCCGGTTCAGCCATTATCACCATTGTCGCGGCGGCTTTGTCCGGCTCGGTCTTTATGGGCGATGCCAGCGCCTTCTTTCACTCTGGCGGGCCCTCTGAATGGCTGACGGCGGGGGTGACCAACCTGCGCGGCGTCTATTGGGAGGTTGAACGCGACACGCTGATTGCGATTCCGCTGTTCATCTTTATGGGCATCATGCTGCAACGCTCCAAGATCGCAGAGGATCTGCTGGTCACCATGGCGCGTCTCTTTGGTCCCGTGCCGGGTGGTCTGGGGATTTCAGTGATCTTTGTGGGCGCGCTTCTGGCGGCGACCACCGGCATCGTCGGCGCAACCGTGGTTGCCATGGGCCTGATCTCTTTGCCCGCCATGCTGCGCAACAATTACTCTCCCTCATTGGCCAGCGGCACGATCGCCGCATCCGGCACGTTGGGGCAGATCATCCCGCCCTCTATTGTGCTGATCATCCTGGCCGACCAGTTGGCAAGCGCCTCTGATCAGGCCTCGACCCTGCGCAAGGTTCTGCACAAAGAAGCGACGGGCGAATTGTCGATGCCCTCGGTCTTTGACGTGACCAGTACCTCGGCAGGCGAGATGTTCCTCGGGGCCTTTGTGCCCGGCATCCTGCTGGTGCTGATCTATATGGTCTATATCCTGACCATCGCGATCATCCGCCCGAAAATGGCCCCTGCCGTGCGCTATGAAGGCACGCAGGATCTGGCTTTTTGGGGCAACGCGGTTCTGACGCTGGTTCCACCTCTTGCCCTGATCTTTCTGGTGCTTGGGTCGATCATTTCCGGCATCGCCACGGTGAACCAAGCCGGTGCCATTGGGGCCGCGGGCGCGATGATCATGGCGGGCTACCGCTTGGTGGATAAGACCAAGCTGACCTATGTCCCTGCGCTTATGGCCATCGTGGCCCTTGGGGTCATTGCCTACGCGCTGTCCACCTTTAACATGAACGTCAAATCGATCATTGCCACGGGCGACAGCACGATTGGCATTTGGGTTGGGGGTGCGGCAGTTCTGTTGCTGATCGCCGCCCTGATCTGGAGCGGGATCCGCGTGCTCAAGATCGACAACACCCTGCATGAGGTGATGATCGAAACAGCCAAGACCACATCGCTTGTCTTCATCATTCTGCTGGGCGCTGCGATGCTGACCGCTGCCTTCCGCGCCTTTGGTGGCGAGGAACTTGTCCGTGAGTTCCTGAACTCTCTGCCCGGCGGGTTCTGGACGCAGTTTATCATCGTGATGTTGGTGATCTTTATCCTCGGCTTCTTCCTCGACTTCATCGAGATCGCCGTGGTGGTGGTGCCGATTGTCGCGCCAATTCTGTTGTCCGATCCTCAGGCGAACATCACTGCCGTCTGGCTGGGTGTGATGATCGGTCTGAACATTCAGACCTCGTTCCTGACGCCGCCCTTTGGCTTTGCGCTGTTCTATCTGCGCGGCGTCGCCCCACCCATCGTGAAGACCGTGCAGATCTACAAAGGCGTCATTGCCTTTATCTGTCTGCAATTGCTGGCGCTTGGGATCGTCGGGTATAATCCTCAATTGGTGAACTACCTGCCGAACCGATCAAGCCTGTTGTCGGACTCTGCGCCGCCGCCGCGGAACCCCGGCTTGCAGTTGTGTCTGGAGGAATACGTCCATGACCATCTGTCGACACAGCGCAGCGCGGTGATCGCCGCGATCGCAGCGGGCAAGGCGTTGGACCTTAGCGCTCTGCCGCGTCGGACGCAGCAAGACCTGACCAAGGCCTTTGAGAATGCCGACACCGCCCTTTTGTCGATTGACGAAGCGTTCAAAGCGCATGATGCGGTCGAGACGGCCACACCGGAGTATCGTCCGCAACTCAAGGTCGTGCGCGACATCGAAAAGGAAATGCGCAAGCTGGCTGATGAGGCAGACGAGCTGGGCAAACAGGCCAATTTCCTGAACGCAGAGGAAGAGGCCGAACGGCGTGCATCACTAGAGGCGCGGATCGAGGTGATGAACGAAGAGCGTGCCGAACTTGAAAAAGGGATCCCGGCGAGCTGGTCAGAGATCTACAAGACCTTCAAGGCGCTCATCGATGCCGAGGACAAGGCGCGCAACACCTATCGGCGCGCGGGTGACGGGGCTTATGAGCCGGTCAGCGAGTTCCTTGAGATCATCGACAGCAACGCTGCCTATTACGCGCTGGAGGACGAGCTGAGGGGGCTTGAGACGATCATTGCCACGAGCGAACGCCAGACGGCCGAAGATGCGGTTGACGCGCTGAGCAAGGCCTTCGGCGAGATTGCCGGGGCGGGTGATGTGCGTTCTGACTTGTCAAAGGCTGAACGTGCGCTGCGCGAAGGTCGGGTCGATCTGGAAAAGGCGGCCGAAGAATGGGCCAGTGCTTTAGAGGCCTATACCGAACAGCTCGAGTGGCGTCGTGCAGGCGAAGGGACGATCAGCGAAGGTCTGAAAGTCTACATCGCAGGCATCTCTGACACCATTGGATCGCGTCAGCAGCCCCGTCTCAGCCGTGAGCAGGCTTTGTTCATCGCAGGCTGTAACGCCAACCACCGCGATGTGTCGCTGAACTTCTAAACAGCGCGGCAAAGCCGTGGTGCGGGTTTTGCCGCCGAGGTGAAGCATATGATACAGAAAAGGCCCCCCGACATCGGGGGGCCTTTTTGGTGTGACTGGCCGAAAGCTTAGGGGGGCCTTAGCCAAGCAAAGCGCGCACGCGCTCCAATGTCGCGCTGTTGATCGCAACGCCTGCTTTGGCCGCCCTTGCGCGCGCCGCGCCGCGCCCATCACCGGGCAGACGCGCGCCCTTCTGGTCATGGATCGCCCCGATCAAATCGGTGATGCGCGTGGCAAAATCCCCGCCGGAACTCGCAGCAGGATCAATTGCGATAAAGAACTGGCCTGTCCTTGGCGGCCCCCCGGCAGTGCCAGAGAACGGGCTGGCATCCTTGCCAAGTGTCGCCCCGGTCATCGCCGCTGCCATCATTTCTACGATCAGCGACAGACCCACGCCCTTATACCCCCCGGCCGGAGCCATAGAGCCCTTCAGCGCCACATCCGCGTCAGTGGTTGGCTGACCCTGCGCGTCCAGCCCCCAGCCCAACGGGATCGCCTTTCCCTCGCGGCTGTACTTCATGATCTCGGATTTCGCGATCACACTGGCGCTTTGATCGATCAAAACCGCCGCCCCTCCCTGTCCATCGGGGGCGGCGACGGAGATCGGATTCGTGCCCACCACAGGCCTGTGCCCGCCCGATGGCGCGATCGAGGCAGGCGCATTGGTGAACCCAAGTGCCATCAGCCCGGCCTCTGCCAGTCGCCGTGTGTGCAACCCCAAAACCCCGCAGTTGTAAGAGTTGCGGATTGCCAGCGCCGCGATGCCTTGCGCTTTGGCCATGGGGATCAATGCCTCAAAACCCATGGAAATCGCCGGGTGCGCAAAGCCCGTGGCTGCATCCACGGTGATCACTCCGGGGCGCGGTGTGTCCAGAACCGGCGTGGCCTGCCCGTCGACCTTGCCGCAGCGCACATGCTCGGCGTAGATCGGGATGTAGGCCAGCCCGTGACTGGCCACCCCATCGGCCTCTGTCTGCGCGGTCGCCACGGCCAAGGGGCGCGCGTTCTCGCCTGAGGTGCCAGCAGCGACAAGCGCGCCAAAGGCAAGCTCTTCAATCTCGGTCAGGCTCAGGATCTGGGTTTGTGTCGGCGTGCTCATTTCTCTTCCTCAATCATTGTCCGATAGCCCCGCACCAGCGCCTGCAATGCGGCTGGCCTCGGTGGCGGGGGCATAGGTGCGCTGCGCGAAACCGTCGAGACGGGCGTAAACATCAGGCAAAATCGCGGCCCTCGAATGAGCCTTGCGGAGGTCGCGCGGCGCGCGGACGACGGCGACGTTGACGGGATCCGCATCCCCAAACTCTCCGCCCAGTTCCAGATCATCCCCTGACACCACGGCCCGCCCTTGGGGCACCTCGACCCCTAGGCTGTGCCCTGTGACAAAGGACGCGGCGCTGATAAACCCCAGCAGCAACAATGGCACATGAACCGCGCCGATCTCTATCCCTGAGCCTCTAATCACATGCCCATGATCCGCGAGGGCCGTTCCAACCCGGATCGGGCACAACAACCCTTCTGAACTGACCCAGTTGCCGGGGGTGACAATCGGCGCCGCGCCCCGCATTTCCAAGGCTTGCACCAATACCTCGGCCCCCGGCAAGCCCTGCCTGTGCAACCAGCGCGCCGCGCGTCCGGTGGCTTCTGCCTCTCCCCAAGCAAATCCCGCGCCGCGTGTTGCCTTGCGGCACAGCGCCTCTGTTTCGTTTAACGAATACGTCATGCAGGCCGCACCGGGTAGGACCAGTCGTCGGGGGTCTGCGGGCCAAGCTCTTGGGGAAACGGCGCGCCCTGAAACATGTTGATACGCACCCAGCGATCCGAGCGGGGATCAAAATGCCCCGCGCCGAAAAAGCTAAGCTTGCAGCGCAGCATGTCGATCGGCAGGACCGTCGCACTGATCGTATTATCGCGGATTTCACCGTAGGGGCACCGGTCCAGCAGTTGCAGGCGCTGCACCATGTGGCGATGCTCTGGATGTTTCAGCAGGAAAGCCGCCACCAGCGTCGCGCTGTCCCCTATCGCAAGATCACGCAGCAAAGCCGCCCCATCCCGCCCCGGCGCAAGGGGCTGTTCATAGTCGGCAATCGGTTCGTCAAACCGCTCGCCCAATCTGGGTTCCAGCTTTTCCGCCGAGACATACCATGCACGGGCCTGCGCACTGCGCGCAGTCCAGTTAATAGCGTGGGTCCAGCCGTAGAACTCTTGCCCGATCTTGGCCAGATCGCGCAAAGTCATGCTGCCGTCGATGCGCGCAAAAGCAGCTTCATCCGCGGCCATGCAGGTCGAAAGCCCGTCTACCAGATCGGGATAGGGTTCCAGCAAGAGCGAAACCAATTGTTCCTGTGCCTCCATCCCAAGATGCGCTTCGGCCCATTGATACAGCCCGTTCCACGGATGTGGCGCGGCCAGATCCGTGATTGCAAGATGCAGGCGCAAACGGTCCAGATCTGCGCGCAGGGTGGTCAGCTTTTCCTGCTGCAAGGGATGCTCTGACCGCCAGATCGCCGCGTTGTGAAAAGCGCGGGCAAAGCGGTCGGTGAAGGTGGCGATTTCGTCTGATTTTGCCTTGGCCACGCCCCGCACCCGTACCAAGGCCTCTTCGCGCGCGGCGATCCAGTTGTTCAGCAGAACTGGGTGATTGATCAGGTAGGGTGCCATGCCAAGGCCTGTGGAATTGCCAATGCCAATGCGGCGGCGCAGCCTGGGGTCCATCGCCACCGCCGTGTCTGGCGCACGCAGGCGGGCGAGATGTTCGACGAGGTCCAGCACAAAGGTTCGGATCAGGTAGACGGTCAGCATTTCGATCTGAAACGGGGCCTGTGTCTCGGGGCGGTCCGCGATGATCTCTCGATCCGCTGCACCGAATTTGCCAGAGCCATAGACGGCCGTGGTGCGCATCAGGTAGCCGACGCTTTCGATCAATTCGGCATTGGGTTGCTGACCTGCCGCAAGACGGGTGATCACATGCTCGAACAACCGAACAGAGCGGTTGGCGCGGGCCAGCGACAGTTCAGATTCCGATATTCGCCCGGCTTCCTGAAGCGGTACGTTTAGTGCAAGCCTGTCAATATCCGTGGCCGTCGGGATCCCGTCAAACAGGGTGAAGGTCGCATCCCAAGCCTCTGCAATCACACGGTCAGAGCGCAAATCGTCGGGCAGGTCATGGGCAAAGGCCACCAAGGTGTAACTGCGGGTGGGGCCATGGGCCGTGTAGAGGGCGGTGCCAACGGCATTCTTGTCGATATCGAACATCCGTTGTTCAAACCGCCAGCCCTCGGCCACGATCCGGCGCAGCAGGATCCGCATGAACGACAACCGGCTTTGGTGAAAGCTGCCCATCCTTTCAAGGCGCATGACCTGGGCCGGGGGGCGTCGTTCTATGCAGGGGGCGACGTGAGGGGCAGCGGGGTCTGGTAAACGGGTCACGGCGCGGGTCCAAAGCTGGCCTCGAAAAAGCGGAACCAGTTGTCCCCCATGATGCCCTCGACCTCGGCAGAGGACAGCCCCGTGGCGCGCAGGCCGTCCTCTATATTGCCAAAATCCCGGTTGTCCGCAAACCAGTCGGGCATCGGCGGAAAGCCCGCATCACTGGCCGACCCTTCGCCGTAATCCACCTGTTTCGTCCAGCGCCCGACGCGCATCCATTCGACCACGCTATCGGGTTGATCCTGGCACAGATCGCTGCCAATCCCGATATTCTGTGGTCCCATCAGATCGGCCGTGCGCGCGATCATTTCGCAAAATTCCTGCACCGTGCAGGCGGATTTTCCGCTGAGGTGATGGGGGTAAAGCGAAAAGCCCAGCATCCCGCCCGTTTGACCCAAAGCGCGCAGCACCTCGTCGGATTTGTTGCGGCGCGCAGGCATCCAGTTGGCGGGATTGGCGTGGGTAATGGTGATGGGCCGTGTCGAGTGTTCGATGGCCTCAAGCGTAGAGCGTTGCGCAGAATGGCTCATGTCGATGACAAGCCCGACCCGGTTCATTTCTGCAATGACCTGCTTGCCCATGCGGGTCAGGCCGGGGTCTTCGGCCTCGTAACAGCCCGTGGCAAGCAGGCTTTGGTTGTTGTAGCTGAGTTGCATGAACCGGGCGCCCAGATCGTGCAGGATTTCCACAAGGCCGATGTCATCCTCTATGGGCGAGGGGTTCTGGAAGCCAAAGAAAATGGCCGTGCGGCCGGACTCCTTCGCGGTGCGAATATCGCCCGCCCACCGCCCCTTTTGGATCAGGTCCGGGAAGTGTTCGAACCAGCGGTTCCAGCGTTCAAAGTTCTGCACGGTCTCGCGAAAGTTCTCGTGGTAGGCGATGGTCACATGCACCGCATCCACGCCGCCCTCTCGCATCTGGCGAAAGATTTTTTCGGACCAGTTGGCATATTGCAAGGCGTCGATGCGATAGGCCATATCGGTTCCCTTCTTTCACGGCTGCGCGCAGATCAGGCCATATATGTCGTTTCCGTGCAAACGAAAATCGGCTGGCTGTGATGATTAAGGGTGATAGGGTCGGGTGACCCAAACTGCGAAAGGCCCGCTTATGTCCGTTTTGATCAACCCGTATCGTGGTGTTGGATTGCCGTCCCTATGGGAGGGCCCGGCGATTATGCCCAGTGTGGATGCGGGGGCTGTCGGGGCGTTATTGGCGCAATGTCCGGCGTCGGGGGTCACGGCCTTGCGCCGGATTGACGCCCTTGCCGTGCAGGCCGGGGTGGGCGCGGTTTTCGTCAAGGACGAATGTGCGCGGATGGGATTGGGCAGCTTCAAGGCGCTGGGGGCGGCCTATGTGATCGCGCGCGCGGCGCAGAATCCGGGCGTTGTGATGGGCGAAAAGGTCTATATTGCGGCAAGTGCGGGAAACCACGGGCTGTCCGTGGCGGCAGGGGCCAAAGCGTTTGGGGCCAAGGCGGTGATTGTTTTGGCTGAAACGGTGCCAGAGGGTTTTGCCCAGCGGTTGCGCGACAAGGGCGCAGAGGTGGTGCGCGCTGGGGCGATTTATGAAGAGGGCATGGCAGAGGCGATGCGGTTGGCACAGGTCAACGGCTGGACCCTGCTGTCGGATAGCTCTTGGCCCGGATACACGGATTTGCCCTATCGCGTGATGGAAGGTTATCTACAAATGGCCGCCGAAGCCGTAGAACAGATCGGCGCGGCCCCGACGCATGTGTTCTTGCAGGCAGGTGTTGGCGGTTTGGCAGCGGCGGTGGCGGCCTATGTGCGCAAGGTCTGGGGCGATGGCCCTCGGGTGATCGTGGTCGAACCTGACGCCGCCCCCGCCTTGATCGAAAGCATCCGGGCGGGCGCAGTGGTTGCCACGCAAGGCCCGGTCAGCACCATGGGGCGGCTGGATTGCAAGGAACCGTCTCTGATCGCTTTGGCGGGTCTGGCGCGTGATGCGGATGTATTCATGACGATCAGCGACGCGGCGGCGGCCGATGCGGTGGCGGCCCTGGGCGCGCAGGGGATCGCGACGACGCCCTCTGGTGCGGCGGGCATCGCAGGGCTGCTCTCGCGGCTGGCAGAGCTGCAATTGACGCCAGAGGCGCGGGTTTTGACCATCGTGTCAGAGGTCGCCTGATGATCCCGCGCGGCTTTGCCCCAGAGGAGTTTCGCGCGCGGGTAACACGCTTGCAGGCTGGGATGGCCGAGACCGCAAAGGATGGGGCGGGGATGGGTGCGTTGCTGCTGAGTTCTCCGGCGGATGTGTTTTATGTCACTGGATTTCTGACCCGGTTTTGGGAAAGCCCTGCGCGGCCCTGGTTTGTTGTCGTGCCTGCCAAGGGAGATCCGATTGCCGTGATCCCCACGATTGGCGCGGATCTGATGGGCAAGACCTGGGTGCAGGATATCCGCACATGGCTGTCCCCGGATCTGGAGGATGACGGCGTCAGCCTGTTGGGGCAAACACTGGCCGAGGTGCTGCCAGAGCGGGGTTTGCTGGGCGTGCCGATGGGGCATGAGACCAGCGTGCGGATGCCCTTGGCGGATTTTGAACGGCTGCGCCTTGGCCTTGGCGTGCGCAGAATAGTCGATGCCACAGACGTGCTGCGCCGGGTGCGCGAGGTGAAATCAGACGGTGAAATCGCCCGGATCCGCGCGATCTGCGCTGTGGCGGATCGTGCCTTTGCGCGGGTGCCAGAGATTGCGGGCATTGGTCGTCCGCTGGACGTGGTTTTCCGTGATTTTCAACGCCTTTTGCTAGAAGAAGGCGCGGATTGGGTGCCCTATCTGGCCGGTGGTGCGGGGCAGGGGGGCTACGGTGATGTGATCTCTCCTGCCGGGCCAGAGGCGCTGGTGGGGGGTGATCTGCTGATGCTGGACACAGGCGCGGTGCGCGACGGGTATTTCAGCGATTTTGATCGGAACTATGCAGTTGGCCCGGTCGGTGATGCGGTTCTGCGTGCGCATGACACGCTTTATGCGGCGACTGAGGCGGGGCTTGCCGTCGCCAAACCCGGTGCCACCGCATCCGATCTTTTTCACGCAATGCAAAAGGTGATCGGGCAAACGGGTGAGGCGGGGCGTTTGGGGCACGGGCTGGGCCTGTCGCTGACCGAATGGCCCTCGCTGATTGCGCGCGATCACACGCCCCTGCGCGTCGGCATGGTTCTGACGCT
>CALGTJ010000841.1 GCA_937901435.1 uncultured Rhodobacter sp.
GTCAGCAGTGAGAGACTTCATTACCGAAATACCAGGGGGCCGGGCTGAACATGAAAAAACTCTTTGAAAACCCCGTGCCCCTGGACCTTGCCGAATGGATTCAGGGTGTCGGGCTTTTACCCTTTGCCGAAGAGGGCGAGCGCGTCAGCACCGAAAACTGGCGCGCGTTCGAAAGGATGCTGCGAGGCGACACGATGTTGTTCGTGCTCTTTCTTAACTAGGATTTCAGGAAACGAATCACTTGTTGATAAGAGAGATCCATTTTGTGATCACAGCAGAAAATCATGTGATCACAAATGCGCGAAATCTCTGCCTTTGCATCATTTTCCCCGGCATAATCCTTTATTTACGCGTTGCGTTCATGTCAGTGGTGCGCTTAGTGCCCGTTTTCTTATCGTGGGCCCAAAAACAACAGCCGCGAGGACAGTGATCATATGAACATCCACGAGTATCAGGCGAAGGGTTTGCTTCGTGCTTACGGTGCGCCCGTCAGCGAGGGGCGTGTCGTCCTGCGCGCAGAAGAAGCAAAAGCTGCCGCCTCGGAAATG
This sequence comes from uncultured Rhodobacter sp., assembly GCA_937901435.1. The sequence goes on from CALGTJ010000841.1 coordinate 549, forward strand.
GACGGACCCGTTTGGGTGGTCAAGGCACAGATCCATGCTGGTGGTCGCGGCAAAGGCAGCTTCACAGAGGCAGATGCTGGCGAAAAGGGCGGTGTGCGCATCGCGAAATCCGTCGCTGAAGCCGAAAAAGAAGCCAAGTCGATGCTGGGCCGCACTTTGGTCACGCATCAGACCGGCCCCGCTGGCAAGCAGGTCAACCGCATCTACATCGAAGACGGCGCAGCCATCGAAACCGAACTCTACCTCGCGCTTCTGGTGGATCGCCAGACCAGCCGCATCTCGTTCGTCTGCTCGACCGAAGGCGGCATGGATATCGAAGAGGTGGCCGCAGAGACCCCTGAAAAGATCCTTAGCTTTTCGGTCGATCCCGCAACCGGGTATCAGGCGTTCCACGGCCGCCGCATCGCGTTCAACCTTGGCCTTACCGGCAAGCAGGTCAAACAATGCGTCACCTTGATGGGCCAACTGTATAAGCTGTTCGTCGAAAAAGACATGGAGATGCTGGAGATTAACCCGCTGATCGTGACCAATGACGGCGATCTGAAATGCCTCGACGCCAAGATGGGCTTTGATGGCAACGCCATGTATCGCCACCCCGATATCGCAGAGCTGCGCGACGAATCCGAAGAGGATTCCAAAGAGCTTGAGGCGTCCAAATACGACCTCAACTATATCGCGCTGGACGGTGAAATCGGTTGTATGGTCAACGGCGCGGGCCTTGCCATGGCAACCATGGATATCATCAAGCTCTACGGCGCAGAGCCTGCCAACTTCCTCGACGTGGGCGGCAGCGCGACCAAGGAAAAAGTGACCGAAGCCTTCAAGATCATCACCTCTGACCCGCAGGTCAAAGGCATCCTCGTGAACATTTTCGGCGGCATCATGCGCTGTGACGTGATCGCAGAGGGCGTTGTCGCCGCTGTGAAAGAGGTCGGTCTGAAAGTGCCGCTGGTTGTGCGCCTCGAAGGCACCAACGTGGCCGAAGGCAAAGCCATCATCAACAACTCTGATGTTGATGTGATCGCGGCTGACGACCTCAAGGATGGTGCCGAAAAGATCGTGAAAGCGGTCAAAGGCTGAATTGCAGGGTGCGTGATATCACGCACCACCCCGGAACGAACGGTGCGTCAGATTGCGCACCCTAAATTGGAGACCGCCAAATGGCTGTACTCGTAAACGAAAACACCAAGGTCATCTGTCAGGGCTTCACCGGCTCGCAGGGGACATTTCACTCTGAACAAGCCATCGCCTATGGCACCAAAATGGTCGGCGGCGTTACCCCCGGCAAAGGCGGGATGACCCACCTTGAATTGCCCGTGTTCAACTCGGTGCACGAGGCGATGCATGTGACCGGGGCGAACGCCACGGTGATCTATGTCCCGCCCCCGTTTGCGGCGGATAGTATCCTTGAGGCAATCGACGCTGAGATGGAGCTGATCATCTGCATCACCGAGGGCATTCCTGTGCTCGACATGATGAAGGTCAAGCGCGCGCTGGATGGGTCCAAAAGCCGTCTGATCGGCCCCAACTGCCCCGGTGTCATCACGCCTGACGCCTGCAAGATCGGCATCATGCCCGGCCATATCCACAAGCGCGGTTCTGTGGGTGTTGTATCGCGCTCGGGCACGCTTACCTATGAGGCTGTGAAACAGACATCTGACAGTGGCCTCGGCCAGTCCACGGCTGTGGGCATCGGTGGCGATCCGATCAAAGGGACCGAACATATCGACGTGCTGGAAATGTTCCTTGCCGATCCCGAGACCCATTCGATCATCATGATCGGTGAAATTGGCGGCAGCGCCGAAGAAGACGCCGCGCAGTTCCTTGCCGATGAGAAAAAGAAGGGCCGTTGGAAACCCACCGCAGGCTTTATCGCCGGTCGCACAGCGCCTCCGGGTCGTCGCATGGGCCACGCCGGGGCCATCGTCGCAGGTGGCAAAGGTGGTGCCGAGGACAAGATCGAGGCCATGCGCAGTGCGGGTATCGTTGTGGCTGACAGCCCCGCGACCTTGGGTGAAGCCGTTCTCAAAGCTATCGGATAACGCACCGACCGCTCCTTCCCGACCAAAGTCGGGGAGGGGCTGATACAGCGACCCCAAGGGGTCACCATTTTGTAGCGACCAACTCCCCGGAGTGCCCAAATGACCGACCACCCCGCCAACGACCAGTTCCATGCGTCCAGCTTTATGCAGGGGCACAATGCCGAATATCTGGAACAGATGTACGCGCGTTATGCCAATGACCCGGGCGCTGTTGACACTGCATGGGCCAGCTTTTTCGCTCAGATGGGCGATGATGAGATTTCGGTCAAACGCGAGGCCGCCGGGCCAAGCTGGGCGCGCGCCGACTGGCCTCCTGCGCCTAATGACGAGTTGACCAGCGCGCTGGATGGCCAATGGGCCGAGCCCGCCAAAGCTGTCGACAAGATCAAGGCAAAAGCCGAAGAGAAATCCGTCAAGGTCAGTGACGATCAGGTCCGCATCGCCGTTCTGGACAGTATCCGTGCGCTGATGATCATCCGCGCCTACCGGATCCGGGGCCATCTGGTGGCCAATCTTGACCCATTAGGCATGCGCTCGACAACGCCCCACCCGGAACTGGACCCAAAATCCTATGGCTTTACTGACGCCGACATGGATCGCCAGATCTTTCTGGACAAAGTGCTGGGGCTGGAATTCGCCTCGATGCGGCAGATCATCGACATCGTGCAACGCACCTATTGCGGGACCTTTGCACTGCAATACATGCATATCTCGAACCCCGAAGAGGCCGGTTGGCTCAAAGAGCGGATTGAGGGCTACGGCAAGGAAATCCAGTTCACCCGCGAAGGACGCCGCGCGATCTTGAACAAGCTCGTCGAGGCCGAGGGCTTTGAAAAATTCCTCCATGTCAAATACATGGGCACCAAGAGGTTCGGCCTTGATGGCGGCGAAAGCCTTGTTCCCGCGATGGAACAAATCATCAAGCGCGGCGGGCAGCTTGGCGTCAAGGAAATCGTCATCGGGATGCCGCACCGCGGCCGCTTGTCGGTGCTGGCCAATGTCATGCAAAAACCGTTCAAGGCGATCTTTAACGAGTTCCAAGGCGGCAGCTTCAAACCTGAAGAGGTCGACGGCTCTGGCGACGTGAAATACCACCTTGGTGCCTCGTCCGACCGAGAATTTGACGGCAATTCCGTTCACCTGTCCCTGACCGCAAACCCCAGCCACCTTGAGGCCGTGAACCCCGTGGTTCTGGGCAAGGCCCGCGCCAAGCAGGATCAGGTGAATGACGCAGACCGGATCTCTTGTCTGCCAATCCTGCTGCACGGTGACGCGGCCTTTGCCGGACAAGGCGTCGTGGCAGAGGGTTTTGGCCTGTCGGGCTTGCGGGGTCACAAGACCGGTGGCACGATCCATATCGTCGTGAACAACCAGATCGGCTTTACCACCGCACCGCGTTTTTCGCGCAGTTCACCCTATCCCACCGACATCGCGCTGATGGTCGAGGCCCCGATTTTCCACGTAAATGGCGATGATCCAGAGGCTGTCGTTCATGCCGCCCGCGTTGCCATAGAGTTTCGCCAGAAATTCCACAAAGACGCCGTTCTGGATATCTTTTGCTACCGCCGCTTTGGTCACAACGAAGGCGACGAACCGATGTTCACCAACCCGGTGATGTACAATAAGATCAAAAAGCAAAAGACCACGCTGTCGCTTTATACCGAACGGCTGGTCAAGGATGGCCTGATCCCCGAGGGCGAGATCGAGGATATGAAGGCCAAGTTTCAGGCCTATCTGAACGAAGAATTCGAGGCAGGTAAGGACTACAAACCCAACAAAGCCGACTGGCTTGACGGGCGCTGGTCGCATCTGGACAAGCAGGGCGAAAAGTATCAGCGCGGCAAGACCTCGATCAAACCGTCCACGATGGAACAGATCGGCACTGCATTGACCAGCGCGCCGACCGGCTTTCCCTTGCACAAGACGGTCGACCGCCTGCTGGATGCAAAAAAAGCAATGTTTGACAGCGGCACCGGCTTTGACTGGGCCACGGCAGAGGCGCTGGCCTTTGGGTCGCTCTTGGCAGAGGGCTATCCAGTGCGCCTGTCCGGGCAGGACAGCACGCGCGGCACGTTTAGTCAGCGTCATTCCGGCCTTGTCGATCAGGAAACGGAAGAGCGCTACTATCCCCTCAACAATATCCGCGAAGGTCAGGCAC
>CALGTJ010000842.1 GCA_937901435.1 uncultured Rhodobacter sp.
AACCAAACCCTCGCCTGAGACGCACACTCTCAAAATGGGGGGTGAGTAATTACATCTTTTTGTCATGAAACATGGATGCTACAAGAATAGAGTGCCATTTTCAGCGCGATGTTGAGTATGGCGCGATCTGCGAACTCTGCTCTATTGTTTACTGTTTTTGGTGGGCGCCTCTTTTGTTTAAACTCTGTCGGGACGCCTGGTATTTTGTCTTTGCATCGCAATCGCTCGATTGGCACCACCTGCCAGATTTCGGGTGAAAAGTTGAGACCTGTGCATAGAGACGGCGTTAGTGACGCGTCTGACCCTTGTATTTCTTCGACGGGTGGACTGGTCTGGTGCTAATTTAATGGGCAGATCATGGAACGCGGCAGGACCGCACCACGAAAAAGGCCCCCGGCAGATGCGCCGGGGCCTTTTCCAATTCTCGCGACGCGAAAGTTCATTCAGCGCTTTCGGGTGCTTCCTCTACGCCGGTTTCCTGATTGATCATCTTCATCGACAGGCGCACTTTACCACGATCGTCAAAGCCCAGCAGTTTGACCCAAACTTCCTGACCCTCTTTCAGAACGTCTGACGGATGGTTCAAGCGGCGGTTTTCGATCTGAGACACATGAACCAGACCGTCGCGCTTGCCAAAGAAGTTCACGAAGGCCCCGAAATCGACGATCTTCACGACCTTGCCAAGGTAAACCTTGCCTTCTTCCGGCTCGGCCACGATCGACCAGATCATGTCGTAGGCTTTCTTGATCGCTTCGCCATTGGGCGAGGCAATTTTGATGATGCCTTCGTCGTTGATATCGACTTTGGCGCCGGACACTTCGACGATTTCACGGATGACCTTGCCGCCAGACCCGATCACTTCGCGGATTTTATCCGTTGGGATCTGCATGGTCTCGATGCGGGGCGCGTGGACAGAGAATTCTCCCGCTTCGGTCATCGCCTTGGCCATTTCACCGAGGATGTGAAGACGTCCGGCCTTGGCCTGCTCCAGAGCTTTTTCCATGATTTCAGGCGTGATGCCCGCGATCTTGATGTCCATCTGTAGCGAGGTGATGCCTGCTTCGGTGCCGGCGACTTTAAAGTCCATGTCGCCGAGGTGATCCTCGTCGCCAAGGATATCGCTTAGAACCGCATAGGATCCGTCATCTTCGAGGATCAGACCCATGGCGACACCGGCAACCGGCGCTTTCAAAGGCACACCAGCGTCCATCATCGACAGGGAGCCGCCGCAGACAGAGGCCATCGAGGACGAACCGTTGGATTCGGTGATCTCGGACACGACACGGATCGTGTAGGGAAAGTCCGTCGCTGCTGGTAGAACCGCCTGCAACGCGCGCCATGCCAGCTTGCCGTGACCGATTTCGCGACGACCCGGCCCGCTGACCCGGCCAACTTCGCCCACAGAATAGGGGGGGAAGTTGTAGTGCAGCAGGAAGTTGGATTTAAAGTTGCCGTGCAGCGCATCGATGAACTGCTCGTCATCGCCAGTGCCCAGCGTGGTCACAACCAGCCCCTGAGTTTCCCCGCGTGTGAACAGGGCAGATCCGTGGGTGCGTGGCAGAATGCCTGTCTCTGACACAATTGGGCGCACCGTATCCAGCGCGCGACCGTCGATCCGCTTGCCGGTCTTTACCACATCGCCGCGCAGAACTGAGGCTTCGAGTTTTTTGAGGGCGGTGCCAAGGTTGGCATCCTCAAGCTGCTCTTCGCTCAACGCTTCTTTGATCGCTGCTTTGGCGTCAGAGACGGCGGTCGTGCGCTCTTGCTTGTCGGTGATCGCATAGGCGGCGCGAATTTTGTCTTCACCTGCGGCCTTAACGGCAGCGAAAAGATCCGAGTAATCCTCTGGCTGATAGTCAAAGGGCTCTTTCGCGGCGGATTCAGCAAGATCGATGATCAGGTCGATCACCGGCTGGATCTGCTGGTGGGCAAAGGTCACAGCGCCCAGCATTTCAGCCTCGGACAGCTCGTAAGCCTCTGATTCGACCATCATTACGGCGTCTTTGGTGCCAGCGACAACCAGATCAAGGCGCTGATCGGGGTTGTTGCGCAGCTCCTGCATGTCATCGACTTCAGGGTTCAGGATGTATTCGCCACCCTCATAGCCTACGCGACAGCCCGCAATCGGACCCATGAAGGGCGCACCGGAAATGGTCAGCGCGGCAGAGGCGGCGATCATGGCGACGATGTCGGGATCGTTGACCAGATCGTGGCTCAGCACGGTGCACATGACCAGAACTTCATTCTTGAAGCCAGAGACGAACAGCGGGCGGATCGGACGGTCGATCAGACGCGAGGTCAGCGTCTCTTTCTCGGTCGGGCGCGCCTCGCGCTTGAAGAAGCCACCCGGAACTTTACCGGCGGCGTAATATTTTTCCTGATAATGGACCGTCAGAGGAAAGAAGTCCTGACCGGGCTTTGCAGCTTTGGCAAAGGTCACGGCAGCCATCACCGACGTTTCCCCGAGAGTGGCAATAACACAGCCATCTGCCTGACGGGCAATCTTGCCGGTTTCCAGCGTCAGCGTTTCTTCGCCCCACTGGATGGATTTTGTCGTTACGTTAAACATATATCACGTCCTGTTTGGGAGCACTCCCGACCCCTGCCGGGTCTCCCGTTTGAATAGCGGCCCCATTGCCGCCGACCCCAATCCTGTTGTGATAACGCCGGGGTCCTTAGCGTTACATCTCAGATGGCTGGGCCATACACGGAAAGCATGGGTTTGGGAACCCGGATTGTTTTGCCTCACGTGTATCTAAAGTGGTGAAGGGTTCGATCAGAGGATGGTTGGCTTAATTCATGCGCCTCTCAAAGGTCGGATCGAAGAGGTGTTCGCGGATTTCATCTGCTGGAAGGGGGGGGGACAGTCTATTGTCTCAGCGATGGCAGTCCGACACCCGTGCTGTCGAACCCGCCGTCTGCTGCCAGAACCTGACCCGTGATATAGCTTGCCTCAGGCGAGGTCAAAAACCGGATGGCATTTGCAATCTCATCCTCGGACCCATAGCGGTTCAGGGGGATCGCATCATGATAGGCGTCGATGATGTCCTGCGTGTGCACGGCCATCGCCAGTTTGGTGCGCACGGGACCGGGGCAGACACAGTTGACGCGGATGCCGTATTCGCCCAGTTCCGCCGCCTGCTGTTTGGTCAGCTGGATCACGCCTGCCTTCGAGGTGCCATAGGCTACCCGCAAGGTCGAGGCACGCAGGCCGGATATACTGGCGATGTTCACCACCGCGCCGCGCGTCTTTTTCAACTCTGGAATTGCGGCCTGCGTACAAAGAAACACACCGTCCAGATTGGTGGCCATGACCTCGCGCCAGACCTCAAAGCTGGTTTGTTCGATCGGACCAAAGGCCGCGACGCCTGCATTATTGACCAAGGCGTCGATTTTGCCAAAGGCCTTGACGCTGTCGGCGATCATCTCTGCGACCTGCGCGGGTTGGGAGACGTCATAAAACAGGGGCAGCGCATTGTTAAGCCCATGTGAGGCCTCTGTCAGGGCCTCTTGATCCCGGTCGACCATGACCACCTGATGTCCCGCTGCCAGAAACTGCTTGGACGTGGCAAGGCCGATGCCGCGTGCGGCGCCGGTGACGATACTGACAGGATTTGACATGGGATGGTCCGCACTGTGAAAGATGCACCAGCTATAGCGGTAACCTGCGCTGTGGATAAAGCGGGAAACGAAACACAAAAAGAAAACGCCCACCGGGTGAGGGCAGGCGTTCCAAAATTCAAAAGCGATGGGATCGCGTTTAGCGACGAATACCCAGACGCTTGATCAGGTCGGCATAGCGCGCCTCGTCTTTGCTGCGGGTGTAATCCAGCAGTTTACGACGCAGAGCGACCAGTTTCAGAAGGCCACGACGCGAGTGGTTGTCCTTCTTGTGGGTCTTGAAGTGCTCTGTCAGGGTCGAGATACGGCTTGTCAGGATGGCAACCTGTACCTCGGGGGATCCGGTATCGCCTTCTTTGGTGGCGAATTCCTTCATCAGACGGTTCTTTTCTTCGACTGTAATCGACATCGGGGTCTCCTTTTGAAAAGGGTGAATGGCGCAAGCCGGGATGTCGTCCAGCAGGGCCCGTGGAGAGAATCCCAGCGACCAGATCGCAAGGATTGGGCGCGTTTAGCGGGAATCACGCGCAAAGAAAAGCAATTTTTGAGCTGTTGAAGCCGCATGACGTGAGAGGTGGTCCTAGTTCTTCGACCACTTTGCGGCCCTGTTAAGGTGGATCA
>CALGTJ010000843.1 GCA_937901435.1 uncultured Rhodobacter sp.
TGACGTGAAACACCCGCCCCCAATCGCGCAGATCGGTCGTAAAGGTGTTCAGCCGCGCGCCCTCTTCTCCTTTGGGCGACACACCCGCGTTGTTCACCAAGGCATCCAACCGCCCGCCAAGGCGGTCGCGCACCTCAGAGGCGGCGCGCATCGTGTCCTTGGGATCGCCCAAATCGACCTGCAAGTGGTTGTCCTTGCCGCCGGGCCAAGGACAATTCTCGGGAAACGGATGGCGCGAACACGTAATCACCCGCCAGCCTTCGGACTCGAATTTCTGAACCGTCGCGTGCCCGATCCCCCGGCTCGCGCCAGTCAGCAACAGGGTCTTGCGATCAGAGGGTGTCTTGGAAATCGTCATCGGGGTCATGCTCCTGCATTGGGCCGCGCCCCAGCGGTAGCAGAGGCCATGCCTGCGAACAAATCAAAAGCCTGAACCCCTTTTTCTGTTTCAAAATCTCCCGGGGTGGTCTGACGGGGCAGGGCCCCTCCAGTTTGTCGGATTACGAAGGCAATTCGAAATCAGAACGCAGGCTGTGTCGCGCGCGGTTTCTGGATCAGCATCAGACCGCCCAACAACAACAGCGCCGGGATAAAGAATAACTCCTTTGGCAGACGATCATTCTCGATCTGCACCGATTTGATGATCACCGGGCTGTCGCCGTAGAAATCATATTCATTGCCGATGCTCTCGAAATAGGGCGTTCCGGGGAAAGGTTCGTCCAGCAGCAGCGCGTCGCCCTCTTCCAGCGTGTTAAGCCCCTGATCGGCAAGCGCGGTCAAGGCATCGCCGGCGATGCCGGGGATCACGATGGTGACGGGGCGGATCTTGGCGTTGTCAAAGTCGGGACCTTCGATGATCATGCGAATATCCTCTCCGGTCTCGACCTGGTCCATCAAGGCGACGGCGGCAGGGCCACTGGCGGTCCGATATTTCTCGGGTATGAGATCAAGGAAAAAACCGGGCCGGAACAGGGTGAAGGCGATCAGCAAGAGCGCGGCGATCTCCCATGGTTTACATTTGGCGATGAAATACCCCTGCGTCGCGGCGGCAAAGACCAGCATGGCGATCAGGGCCACGAAAAAGACAACGATGGCGTGGAAGAAGGTCACATCGATCAACAACAGGTCGGTGTTGAAGATGAACATGAAGGGCAACAGCGCCGTGCGAATGTCATAGGCAAAGCCTTGAACACCCGTCTTGATCGGATCGCCCCGGCTGATCGCGGCTGCGGCATAGGCGGCAAGGCCCACGGGCGGTGTGTCATCCGCGAGGATCCCAAAGTAAAAGACAAACATATGCACTGCGATCAGCGGCACAACGAGGCCCGACTGCGCACCCACAGACACGATCACCGGGGCCATCAGCGAGGACACCACGATATAGTTTGCCGTGGTCGGCAGGCCCATGCCAAGGATCAGCGACAGGACCGCGACCAGCACCAGCAGGATCATCAGGTTCCCGCCAGAGATCACCTCGATCACCTGACCGATGACCTGATGCGCGCCTGTCAGGCTGATCGTGCCGACGATAATACCGGCGGCGCCGGTGGCGACACCGATCCCGATCATGTTGCGCGCGCCCATGATCAGACCGTTGATGAAATCTGTCCAGCCCTGTGCGGCGGATTGCCCAAGGCTGTGACCGCTGGTGTCCAGCGCGTGATTGCCTTGCAGCCCACGAAAGAAGGCCTTGAGCGGGCGGTGGGTCAGCGAGATGATGATAATCGCAATCGTTGCCCAGAACGCAGATAGGGCAGGGGACAGCCGTTCAAGGCTATCGGTGCGCACCATCAGGTTCCAGACCAGCACGAAAATAGGCAGCGAATAGTAAAGCCCGCCGATCAAGGTAGGTGTCAGGCGTGGCGCGATTGGCATCGGCGCGTTAGGGTCATCCACCTCTACATCGGGAAATTTGGCGGCAATATAGACCAGCGACAGATAGGCCAGCGCCAGCAGGATCAGCGCCGCATAGACGGTTTCGGCCATAAAGGGCGCAAGAGCGGTACGGATCAGCACCATGGCGAATGTGATCAGCCCCAGCGCGATGAATCCGGACAGGAACAGGATCATGATTAGGATGACGCCGATCTTGCGACCGCGTTTCTCTAGACCCTCAAGGCCCATTTTCAGGCTTTCCAGATGCACGATGTAAAGCAGCGCGATATAGCTGATCACGGCAGGCAAAAAGGCGTGTTTGACCACATCGATATAGGGGATATTGACGTATTCCACCATCAGAAAGGCCGCAGCCCCCATCACTGGCGGGGTCAGTTGACCGTTGGTAGAAGAGGCAACCTCGACCGCGCCTGCCTTTTCAGGCGGAAAGCCGATGCGCTTCATCAGGGGTATCGTAAAGGTGCCGGTGGTGACCGTATTGGCGATGGACGATCCTGAAATCATGCCCGTCATCATCGACGACAGTACAGACGCCTTGGCAGGTCCGCCCCGCAGCGCGCCCAGCAGGGCAATGGCGACTTGGATAAACCAGTTGCCCCCGCCTGCGCGGTCCAGCAGCGCGCCGAACAGCACGAACAAAAAGATCATCGAGGTCGACACGCCGATGGCAACGCCAAAGACGCCCTCGGTCTGCATCCAGTAATGCCCCAGCGCCTTGGTAAAGGACGCGCCCCCATAGTTTGTGATATTGCGCGCCCATTCAGAATAGCCGCCAAAAAAGGCGAAGGCGATGAACACACTGGCAATAATCATCAAAGGCAGGCCAAGCGAGCGATAGACGGATATCATCAGCACCGACATGCCAATGGTGGACATCACAATGTCAGAGGTGCTCCACAGACCGGGGCGGCCTCCGATCTCAAAACGGAACACGACGAGGTAGAGACAGGCCGAGACGCCCAGCACCAACAGGATCCAATCATAGAGAGGGATGCGCTCGCGGGGGGCGGATTTGGTCAGGGGAAAGGCCATCGTGGCCAGCGCAATCGCAAAGGCAAGGTGCACATAGCGGGCTTGGGCGACGATATTGGCGAATATGCTTTGCCCGGTGGCCTGCGCCAGAACGCCGGGGACTTTTGACGCTATGTAAAGCTGAAACAGGGACCAGATGATGCAGGTGGCAATGATAATCTGCCCCTGAAGACCCAACGGATTGCGCCCGCCGGTGTCGGCCTCTGCGACCAGTGCATCTGCTTCTGACACATTTTGCGTTTGCGACATCGTTATCCCCCGGACACATCTGAAATGTACCATAAAAACAGAGCGCGCCCCGGTCGGGCACGCTCTTTTGCTTGTCGTATCGGCTTATTGCAGGCCAAGCTCTGTATAGGCGCGCATCGCACCGTCATGCAGAGGGGCGGACAGGCCGTCGTTGACCATCTCTGCCGGGTCCAGATTGGCAAAGGCCGGGTGCAGACCGCGGAAATCTTCGATGTTTTCCATCACCGCTTTGGCCACAACATAAACCACGTCATCGGACACGGCGATCGAGGTCACAAAGGTCGCGCCCACACCAAAGGTCGTGGTGTCGCCGGGGGTGCCGTCATACATGCCGCCCGTGATCACGGCGACGCGGTAGAACGGGTTATCGGCAACCAGTTTGTCAATGGCAGGGCCGGTGACAGAGACAAGACGCGCGTCACAGGTGGTGGTTGCCTCTTTGATCGCGGCGGCCGGGTGGCCGATGGTATAGATCATCGCGTCGATATTGCCGTCGCACAGCTGCGTGGCCATTTCAGAGCCTTTGTATTCTGTCGCAAGGGCAAGATCGTCCATGGTCATGCCAAAGGCATCCATGACGACTTCCATCGTCGCGCGCTGACCAGAGCCGGGATTGCCGACATTTATCCGCTTGCCCTTGATGCCCTCGAATGACTCGATCCCGCTGTCGCCGCGCACGATCAGCGTGAAGGGCTCTGGGTGGACAGAAAACACCGAACGCAACTCTGGAAACGGGTTATCCGCAAAAGAGGACGTGCCGTTGTAGGCGTGGTGGTTCCAGTCGGACTGCGCCACGCCGAACTCTAACTCGCCAGCTTTGATGGTGTTGATGTTATAAACAGAGCCACCGGTGGATTCGACCGCACAGCGAATTCCATGCTCTTTGCGGGACTTGTTGACCAAGCGGCAAATCGCGCCGCCCGTTGGGTAATAGACCCCTGTCACACCGCCGGTTCCGATGGAAACGAACTGTTGTTCTTGCGCCGTGACGCCGCCGCCAATGGCCACAAGGTCGTGTCGCGAAGGTGGTGGAAATTTGAAGGCGGCGTAATCTCCGGGTGAA
>CALGTJ010000844.1 GCA_937901435.1 uncultured Rhodobacter sp.
TCGCGGGGCTGGCCCAGATCCTGCCCTCGCTGCTTGGCGGGATCTTTTGGCGCGGGGCCACGCGGATCGGCGCGGCGCTGGGGTTGATCCTTGGCTTCACCCTATGGGCCTATACGCTGTTCCTGCCCAGCTTTGGCGATAGCTTTCTGATGTCCGCAAGCATGTTGGAAAAAGGCCCCCTTGGCATCTCGTGGTTGCGCCCGCGCGCGCTGTTCGGGGTAGAGGGGCTGGATCCGCTGGTACATTCGGTCTTTTGGTCGATGGCGGTGAACGCGGGGGCCTTTTTGCTTGGCTCTCTGCTAAGCTTTCCCAAGCCGCTGGAACGCCTGCAAGGGGCGCAATTCGTCAACGTGTTCGAGCATTCCGCCAATGCGCCCGGTTGGTCACGCGGTGCTGCAGAGGCCGAAGACCTGCTGATCATGTCGCAGCGCATTCTTGGGGCGGGCCATGCGCAGAACCTGTTTCAACAGGCCGCGCGGCGACAGGGTGTGGCGGGGTATCTGCCCGATACCACGCCGGATTTCATCGAGACGCTGGAACGGGAACTGGCGGGGTCTGTCGGGGCTGCGACGGCGCATGCGATGGTCGGGCAGATCGTTGGCGGCTCTTTCGTGTCGGTCGAAGACCTGATGGCGGTGGCGGACGAGACCGCGCAGATCATGGAATATTCCAGCCAGCTTAAGGCTCAGTCAGAGGAATTGACCCGCACCGCGGGCCAGTTGCGTGAGGCCAATCAAAAACTGACGGCGCTGTCGATCCAGAAAGACGCATTTCTCAGCCAGATCAGCCACGAATTGCGCACCCCCATGACCTCGATCCGCGCGTTCTCAGAGATCCTGATGGCGGGTGGCCCGATTTCGACGCAGGATCAAGGCAAGTTTTCCACCATCATCCACGACGAGGCGATCCGCTTGACCCGCTTGCTGGATGATTTGTTGGATCTGAGCGTGCTGGAGAACGGTCAGGTTTCGCTCAATTGGCAAAACTGCACACTGGCGGACGTGCTGGACCGCGCAATGGCGGCAACGAGTTCGCTGGGCTCGGCCAATGGTCTAAAGATCGTTCGCGACCGCATCGAAGATAACCTGACATTGGTGACAGATTCGGACCGCCTTGCGCAGGTGTTTATCAATCTGATTGCCAACGCGCATAAGTATTGCGAGGCAGAGCAGCCAATGCTGACGATCCGTACAAAGCCGACGAATGGAACGCTGACGGTGGATTTTATTGACAATGGTCCGGGTATTCCCCGAGAAAGTCAGACGGTTATTTTTGAGAAATTCTCAAGACTAAGCGATAAAAGCCAGGCGGGAGGGGCCGGGCTGGGTTTGGCGATCTGTCAACAAATCATGGATAAACTGGGCGGATCTATCGTTTATGTGCCGGGGCAGGGGGGGGCTGCGTTTCGTGTGATCCTGCCTGTCGCACAAATGCAGCATCCTGTTGAAGCTGTCCAATCCTAACGCTTTTGTAACCTTGATCTGTAAAGTCTGACAGGAATGCGAAACCACGGAAGCGGTCTATGACGGGCGGTGCGGAAAAATCTGTTCTTCGGCGGATGGTAGGCGCGCGGGTGAAACCTGCGGTCTCCAGCAATGCCATGACGCCCATGAAGGCCTTGCGAAGCGCGCTGGTGCGTGCGGGCGAGGATAAACTTGCGGTCCCCATGGGGCTGATCGAAATGACTGAAACCCGGACAGGGATCGATGAGGTCACCAAGGAACTGCCGGACCCTTCGCTAATACTGCGCCTGAACGGTCCTGCCGGTGCGGTGGGGCTTGCGATTGTCTGCCCACAGGTGACCGCCGCCGTGATCGAGGCCAAGACGGTTGGGCGCGTGGTCGAAGGCGCGGCGCAGGATCGCAAAGCCACGCGTACAGATGCGCGACTGGTCAGTGGATTTCTGGATTACCTGCTTGGCAAATTCGCGGGTCTGGCCGAAGGATGCGAGGATATTCCGGCGGTTGCGGGGTTCACGACAGGTGTCGCGCTGGCTGAGGCACGCGTTGCCGTTATGGCCTTGGCGGACGAAAAACACGTGCGCTATCAGATGCAGGTCGATTTTGCCGGTGGCGCAAAGACCGGTCAGCTTTTTCTGATTTTCCCTGCCGAGGCTGTCAGTGCGGTGAAGGTCGACAAGGTGCAAGAGGCCTGGCGTGGCACCATGGAAAAGGCGGTTCTGGGGGCAAATTCCCGCCTAGAGGCGATTCTGTGTCGGATGCGGCTTCCTCTGTCAGAGCTGACGGCGCTGCGTCCCGGCGATCTGTTGCACCTGAAGGATGCGTCTTTGGACAATGTGTCTGTTCAGGCGACGGATCAGTCAAAGATCATAACCGCGCAGCTTGGCCGCTCTGGCCCGGTGCGGGCTATCCGCGTCTATTTGACGGGGGATCCACCAAAAAGATCGGCGCCACCCGAAGATATGACACCTTTGTCCATGGACCGTGGGGGCGGGATTGGCACAATGTCCGGGATCAGCCCTGACGCCTCGGATTCAATGCCGTTCGGTGCGCCGCCGCCATTCAACGCCCCGACAGATCAGTTTGCCGCGCCCAGCTTTGACACGCCTTCTGAGGGTAAAGAGGCAGAGCCGGGTTTTCCAGAGGGAGGGTTTCCAATCAACCGACTAGAAGCCTTGTAAGCCGTTTATACAGGTATGAGATCAGTCAGAACTGGCGGCTAAAGCCTCTATCTGTTGGTCAAGGCCCGGAATTTGATAGCCCGCGCTGTCAAGGGATGCGATGATCTCGGGTGTTGGCATTTTCCCGGCTTGGGCCAAGGCCCAGACCATGGACGACCGCGTTCCCGACCGGCACCACGCAAACACGGGTCCTGACGCCTGTAGGACAGCAGCCCCCTGATTTTGCACCATCGCCATGCTCAGCCCGCCATTGATCACCTCATTGGCGAAATAGGTCAGCCCGGCTGCCTCTGCCGCCGCCTGCATGGCTGCGGATTGCAGGTCGGGGGGCACTTCGTCATCGGGGCGATTGTTTATGACGGCGACAAAGCCCGCCGCAGCGAGCTTTGTCATATCCGAAGGCTCGATCTGCGGGCCAACAGCGAAATCGGGTGTGATCTGGCGTATTTCCATGCCGTCAGTCTAAGCGTTGCGGTAACGCGCGTCCACCCATCCTCGAAGGGGCGGTGTGGCAATCATCCCGGCGGCCATCGCCACGAAAAACACGATGCCACCGATACCCCCGAACGTCAGCGAGGCCATCGCGGGACCCGGGCACAGACCAGCAAGCCCCCAACCGGCGCCGAACAGGGCAGAGCCAACGATCAATTGACGATCCAGCACTGGCGCTGGTTTGGGAGGAAAGCTGCCGCCCAGCTTTGGGATACGCCCCTCGGTCAGCCGCCACGCAAAGAACATCGGGATGATCGCGCCGCCCAGCACAAAAGCAAGCGTCGGATCCCATGCGCCAAAGACGTCAAGCCAACCCTGAACCTTGGTGGTGTCCGTCATTCCAGAGAGCAGCAGGCCAAGCCCAAACAACGCACCGGACGCAAGTGAAAAAATAATGCGCATCAGATCACTCCTAAAATATGGCGAAACACCAGCAGGGTCACCCCGCCTGTAAGCAAATAGACCGCCGTGGCCCCGATGCCGCGCAGCGACAGGCGCGAAATCCCACAAACGCCGTGGCCAGAGGTGCAACCATTGGCAAGCCTCGTGCCGACGCCCACCAAAAGCCCCGCGATGATCACGATCAGCAAATTCGGCGTTAGATTTGTCTGTGTCGTCACAAAGGGCAGCGCCAACATCGGCACCACAACCAGCCCGGCGATAAAGGCCAGACGCTCTGCCATGTTGTTGCGCCCAGACCCGTCCAAAAACCCACCCAAGAGGCCAGATGCCCCCATGATGCGCCCGTTTACCAAAAGGAAAAGTGCCGCCGCGCTGCCGATAAGCAACCCGCCGGCAAGGCCCCAGATCCAGTCTATCATGTTGTTGTCCTAAAGTTTGTTGATCGGCACTTTGATATAGGATGTGCCCATTTCATCCGGTTCTGGCATGTGACCCGCGCGCATGTTCACCTGTAACGAGGGTACGATCAGTTTTGGCATGGCCAGCGTCGCATCGCGGGTCTGGCGCATTTGCACGAAATCCTCGGCAGTTGCGCCTGCCCCGATATGAACATTGCGCGCTTTTTGTTCTGCGACCGTGCTTTCCCAGACGTAATCGTCCCGTCCGGGGGCCTTATAGTCGTGCCCCACGAAAATACGGGTTTCATCGGGCAGCGCGAGGATTTTCTGGATCGAATTGTAGAGATCCTGCGCAGAGCCGCCCGGAAAATCACAACGCGCCGTTCCGAAATCAGGCATGAACAAGGTATCGCCGACAAAAGCGGCATCGCCAATAACATAGGTCAGGCAGGCGGGCGTATGGCCCGGCGTGTGCAGGACGTCCCCGCGCAACTGGCCGATGTGAAAGCTGTCGCCATCGGTAAACAGTTGGTCAAACTGAGAGCCATCCCGTTGAAACGCCGTGCCCTCGTTGAACACCTTGCCAAAGGTGTCTTGCACCAGAGTTATATTCTGGCCAATCCCGATCTTGCCCCCCAGTTTCTCTTGGATATAGGGCGCGGCAGACAGGTGGTCAGCGTGCACATGGCTCTCTAGAATCCATGTTAGATCAAGGCCTTGGTCTTGGATATATGCGATGACCTTGTCGGCGGATCGGGTGTCGGTGTGCCCGCTTGCATAGTCAAAATCCAGGACAGAATCGATCACGGCGCAACTGCGTCCCTGAGGGTCGCGCACAAGATAGGTGATCGTATTGGTGGCATCGTCGAAAAAGGCAGTGACATCCGGTGACATGGGGTGCTCCTCTATCTGTCCGAGTATCTGTCCGGGCGCGGTTTGACAACATATTGCATTCTTTGCATTTGTTTCAAGGGGGCCGACTCGAGTAAAGTAAACGGATTAAAAAAGCCCCATGGGGTCAAATGCGTGAAAGGGCGCTACCCGAGGAAAATTCCAACAACCACAAGCATCAAGCCAATCACCGACAAAAACAAAGCGCCCATGTTTAATGGTAAGACCCGCGCCAACTGGGCCTGCATCTCAGCCTCTGGCAAATTTGCGCGCCGGGCCTTGGCGACAATAAAAATGCACCAGATAATGCCCGCAAGCCCCACTAATGACACCACGGCCCCGATCCAGATCAACCACTCCATTCCAAAGCTCCTGCAATTGCCTTTCCTGCGCCTAACCCAGCAATAGACCGCAGGCAAGCGCAGGCCCTCTTGCGGGGATCGGGATCGAAGGGTAGGCAGGTCAAAAATCCAGGTAAAAGAGGTTCCCATGAGCGATACAAGCGGCCCCGAGAACAGCCCAGAGTCCGGCATCGACAGCACCTACCGCGTGACGGCCAACGAGTTGCGCCAGTTCATAGAGCGCATCGAACGGCTGGACGCGGAAAAAAAGGACATCGCAGAGCAGCAGAAAGAGGTCATGGCAGAAGCCAAAGGCCGCGGCTATGACACGAAAATTTTGCGCAAAGTCATCGCCTTGCGCAAACGCGACAAGGATGACATCGCCGAAGAAGAAGCGGTGTTGGAGATGTACAAAGAAGCGTTGGGCATGTGAATGTAAAGAAGGGTCTTGCACGATCCTTCGACACATCGTAAACGGCGCGCGAAGCCCCTATAGCTCAGCTGGTAGAGCAACTGATTTGTAATCAGTAGGTCCGCGGTTCGAGTCCGTGTGGGGGCACCATTTTCCTGTATTTTGAAGTCCAGTGACATCCGATTGAGCCTTGTTTATAAGGCTACCATCGAGATCGTTTGTCCAACGATGTTTGATATGATCCAGCACCGTACCCCCAGATAGGGGGTATAATTGGGGGTACGATGAATATCGAAAAACGAGCGTACCCCCACGATGCCCTTAAGCGACATAAAGATTCGGAGCCTCAAATCGAAAGAAAAAGCCTACAAGGTTAGTGATTTTTGAAGGCCTGTTTGTTTTAGTGAAAGTCAGCGGTTCGAAATCGTGGCGTTTCAAGTATCGCTTCGACGGCAAAGAGAAATTGTTGGTCATCGGTGACTACCCTGCGGTCAGCCTAGCACAGGCTAGAAAAGCACGAGACGCTGCGAAGGTGCATTTGGCTGATGGGGTAGACCCGAATGAAGCCAAGCAAGACGACAAACGCATCCGGCTGGAGGCTAAGGGGCAGACCTTCGCCAAGATCGGTGAGACGTTTCTGGATAAGCAGCGCAAAGAGGCCAAATCCAAAGCGACCTTGGACAAGACGGAATATCACCTTAAACTTGCCAACAAGGATTTCGGTAGTAAGCCTATATCCGAGATCACTGCGCCGATGATCCTTAAGACGCTGCGTAAGGTCGAGGCCAAAGGCAACTATGAAACGGCGCATCGCCTGCGCGCGCGGATTGGGTCTGTGTTCCGCTATGCCGTCGCCAGCGGGATCACAGAGACGGACCCCACCTATGCGCTGCGCGACGCGTTGATCCGTCCAACCCGCGTCCACCGCGCCGCGATTACCGACCCCAAGGCGCTGGGCCAGCTTATGCGTGAGATTGATGTGTTTGACGGTCAGGTTACCACCCGCATCGGTTTGCAGCTTTTGGCATTGCTCGCCCAGCGCCCCGGTGAAATCCGCCACGCGAAATGGTCAGAGTTCGACTTTGCCGAAAATGTCTGGGCGATCCCCGCCGCAAAGATGAAAATGCGCCGTGATCATCTAGTTCCCTTGCCAGAACAGGCTTTGACCCTTTTGGATGAACTGCGCCGGATCAATGGAAATGGCGAATATCTCTTCCCGTCACTGCGGACTTGGAAGCGGCCAATGTCCGAAAACACCCTAAACGCCGCCCTGCGTCGCATGGGCTATTCCGGCGATGAAATGACAGCGCATGGGTTTAGGGATCTTTGCCCGCACCGGCAAGGCTGTGGGGCGGCTGGACGTGCTGACCGACAAGGGCCATGCGCCGTGCACCGCGTTTTTGGTCGAGGGAAACCGTTTGATCACCAATCACCATTGTGTGCCGGGGATCATCGAAAATGAACGGTTGGGGGCAAGTGCGATCCTCGCGGTGCAGTTTCGACTTGGCTATGTGCGCGATGGGATCGAGGAAGGCACAGAGATGTTCCTCGTCAATCCCATCCCGCTAGAGACCAACAAGGCGCTGGATTACTCGGTGCTGGAAATCATCGGTGGGGATGCCAATGCGCATTTTGGCGCGCTGCAACTCAGCGCCGTACGCCCGTCGGACAAGGATCCGTTCTGGGTCATCGGGCATCCGATGGGCGAGGCGCAGCGCATCAGCCGCGAGAAATGTCAGGCCGACAACCCCGCCATCGCCAGCGGCAAGCTGCGCCACACATGTGATACCTTGCCGGGCAATTCCGGCTCTCCGGTGATCGACGCAGGCCTGCAACAGGTGGTCGCCCTGCATCACGCAGGATCGCGGGCGGGCGCGGTGAATTTCGCCATTCCCATGGCCGATATCCTGAGCCAGAGCAAAATTCTAAAGGCAGCTTTGGCCGTTGACGTGGATGCGGAACGCAAGCAACTCAGCGATGAATTGGCCGCTTTGCGCGCGGAAAGAGACCGTCTGGCTGCCGAGGCCGAGGCGCGCGCCGCAATCGCTCCGGCAGAAGTTCCCGATGGCACTGCGCCAGAGGACGCGGTGCCAGAGGACGCGGTGCCAGAGGACACGGTGCCAGAGGACACGGTGCCAGAGGACACGGTGCCAGAGGACACGGTGCCAGTACAGCTGATCGGCATTTTTGGCGATGCCAGCTCCCCCAGAGCGTTGGTGCGTTTGGAAAATGGCCAATACGAGCGAATTACGGTTGGCGACCCTCTGGATGGCGGTGTGGTGACGGCAATCGACAAAACCGCATTGCGCTACGAAAAAGACGGAAAGGACATCTTGCTCGGCGTTGACCTGACCGGCTTGCGCGCCGATAGAGACCGCCTGGCCGCCGAGGCCGAAGCAGCGCGATTTGGCCTTGCTCCCGGCGATCTGGGCCTGCGCATTGATGTGACCGGCTCGGGCGCAACTGGTACGGTGGTGATCGACCTCTTCGAGGACGTGGCCCCCGGCCATGCGGAACGGATTGCCGGATTGGCCCGCACCGGGGCCTATGACGGGGTGATCTGGCATCGGGTGATCGATGATTTCATGGCGCAGACCGGGGATGTGCGCTTTGGCGACATCACCGAAAAGACCTTTACCATCGCGCAATCGGGGGGCGGTGGGTCAGAGATGCCCGACCTCAAGGCGGAATTCTCGGATCTTTCTTTCAAGAGGGGTGTCGTGGGCATGGCCCGCGCCGCCGATCCAGACAGCGCAAATTCGCAGTTCTTTATCATGTTCAAGGACGGCCCCTACCTGAACGGGCAATACACTGTGATCGGCAAGGTCATCGCGGGGATGGAAGTGGTCGACAAGATCAAGCGTGGCGACAATTCCAGCTGGGCCACGGTGGGCGAACCGGATCGCATGGCGCGGGTCACGGTGATCGACTAGGGCTTAGGGGTTAAGGTTGAGGGCTGAGAGTCCATCAGTTGTAAGCCTTCTATCGCAAAACACGACCCTGCACCGGGGCGGCTGCGGATGGTCAGGGACAGGTTGTTCTGCGCGGCCAGCAACTGCACGCCGGCAAGGCCGATGCCTTCGCCCTCGGTGCCCCGTGACGCCTCGCCCCGGTGATAGCTTTGCTGAATGGCCAGAATTTGTGCCTTTGTCAGGCCCGGACCTGTGTCGTGAACCTCGATCGCGACCATGCCCGCGTGCCTGCGTACACCGATCAAAACACGCCCGTTGTCCGTATATTTGACGGCGTTAGAGACCAGATTGGACACGACCCGGATCAGCGCGACCGGCTCTGTTGCGGCCACGGCAGAGCTGTGCACCATGTCAAGCGACAGGTGTTTGGCGCTGGCTTCGCCCTGAAACATGCGCACCGCATTTTGCATGATGATCTGCAAGGGGATCGGCTCGCTTTGCGGGGCGATATGTGTGGTGGGGGCTGCTACGGTTTCTTGCGGCCGGGTATCCGCCAAAATCTGATCAAGCACGGTTTTGAGATAGCTCAGGCTTGTACTCAGAGACTCTCGCAAGGTCGGTGAAACCGCGTTTTCCTTGTCCAGCGCAAGGCGCAACGACAAAAGAGGTTGCCGCAGATCATGCCCGGTCAGGGCCAAACGCGTGCGGTGCTGTTCCGCCAGTTCACGGGCCGTATCCAGATTTTCGCGCGCGAACAGCAGGGATTGCGACAGGTGCAGCTTTTCTTGCG
Source organism: uncultured Rhodobacter sp. (assembly GCA_937901435.1). The sequence continues at coordinate 9,280 of CALGTJ010000844.1, forward strand.
AGGCCGTCAGCGCCTTTTGCAGGGCGTGGTCGCGTTGGGCGCGCAAACCGAATGTCAGGCGCACGATGGCCGCGGCAAAGATGATGGCATCGACCAGTCCCAATGCGCTGGCGAAATAAATCACCGTAAAGATGTCTACGACGGAATTGAAAGCGAGGAAAAACTGCACGCAGGGTGCCACCAGCAACAGCACGGTGCCCGCCGCAAAGAACCACGCGCCATCCGTGTTTCGATGAAGCAATATTGCGGCAGACCAGATGCTTAGCGTTGACCACGCGACAATGACGGTCACGGGATAGATGAAGACCCCATTGTCCCAAAGCCAGTCTCCGAACGCAGCGATGACCCCACCGGGGGCTGCATGATCATACAGATACGTCGAGACACCTTGCAGCACAAAGATCGCGCCAAACGACAGGGGCACCGCCCAGATCAGCCATGGGGACAGGCGCAAAAGGCGATGGGATCCGATACTGTCACGCACAAACGACACGATGAACCGCATGTGCAAGACAATCATGACGATTTCGATGAAACGGTTAGCGGCCAGAACGCGCTGCACCGGATGGGATGGGAAGAGATAGGAAAACAGGCCGTAGTAGGCGATCAGCGTCACGGTCGCTGCGATAAAATACAATGCATATCGGCGGGCAGGGGTGGACCGTAGCAGGGCCGAGAACGACAGGAAGAACCCGATCAACAGAACACAGGCCGCAAGCTGGGCCCCTAAGAGAAACAGGCGTTTGTCCAGAGCCCGATCATAGGCCTGCTCTGGCACCAGTTTGGGCAAGCCGGACGACAGGACATCGCCAAACCACGCCCCTGCGTTCAACAAAACCCGGATCTCTACGGTTTCATCAGGAAGTAGAGTAAAGGGCAAAGACGCCAGCCAAGGACCAGCCGTTTCCAGCTGGGCCAACGTCCGAGCAAAGGGGGCGCTGAGGATCTGGCTCTTTCTGTCACCCTGAAACAGCCAGAAGGTATAGCCCTCGCCAAGGGTTCCACCAAAATCCAACCGCCAGATATCGGGGGTCTGGCCCGTGTTTCTAATCCTGAGACAGGCCCATGTGTCGCTTGCAACCCATGGCATGTCCAATTTTCCCGACCCATCGCCCGGACAGGCCTCTTCGGAATGGGACAGCAGGATCAAGCGGTCGAACACGCCGGTTTTCGTCTCTCCGGGTAATATGTCCAACACCTCGGGCAAGGCCTGTGGTGTCGACAAACTCTGTGCTGACGCTTGCGCCGTGAAAAGGGCGCAGGCAATAGTAATGGCAATGTATAGTAGCGTTGCGCACCATGTCCGATCCATTATCCACCGCCTCTGTCGTGATTGCCGATGATCATGCCGTTGTCCGCAACGGATTGAAAGCCGTGGTGCAGGGGATCGAAGGCTTTGCGGTCAGGACGGTGGGCGAGGCGGAAAACGGGGTCGAGGCGATTTCGATCACCAAGACCCTGCGGCCTGACTTGCTTTTGCTTGATGCCGGAATGCCGTTGTCGCGTGGGATGGAGGTGTTCGGTGAGGTGCGTCGGTGGTCGCCCGACACCAAGGTGGCGGTGGTCACAGGATTTACCAGTGCGCGGTCGCTTTCCGACTGGATTTCTGCGGGCGTCGACGGCGTTTTTATCAAAAGCTGCACTCCCGAAGAAATGGTATTCGGCTTTGGCTTGATGCTGCGTGGCGAGCGGTATGTGTGCAAAGAAGCTGTAAAGATCCTTGAGCGTGAAGAGGACAACAGCGCGCTGACCCTGCGGGAACGGCAGGTTTTGCACCTGATCGCAGAGGGCTGTTCGAACGCGGCGATTGCCGAACGCCTGTCGATCAGCGCAAAGACCGTTGATAATCACCGCACGCGGATGATGGCGAAACTGAACGTGCATTCGATCGCCCAACTGATTGCCTATGCGTTGAAAGAGGGGCTACTGGACAGTTCGACTCAATCCTGAGACGGGCAGGCCGGGATTTTGAGTTTGGTTTGCATCTCGACCTTTCGATCAAGATGCAAACTGCTCTGACAAAAGGCCAGCCCTGACTAGCAGGTTGATTTGCCTTTGTTCATGCGGACGGTGCCGCTTTTGTCTTTGGACAGGGAATATTTTGCGGTTTCATCAATGCCACGGATGGTTCCCAGGTGACCATCAAGAAGACCTGACTTGAAAATCTTGAACTTATGATAGTTTTTGCCGTGGATATTAAGGCCGGTGATCTTTTGCCCCTTGTTCAAATTGATCACACCTTTGTTCGCGGTTTCAAACAGGTCATTCTGGTTGAAAATCAGGATTTTGATGCCGTGACCCGTGCAGTTGGTCACATCAATCGCCAATGCGGGTGTCACTTGGGCAACCATGGCGGCGGTGGCGATAACGGCTGCGAAAACGGTCTTTTTCATTTTATGCGTTCCTATCTCTGGTTTGGGGGACGGTGTGGTCCCATCCGATGACCCCAAATTACCCAAAGAGCGGTTCGCGTTCGATGAGGCCAATCCCTCAATCCGATTTCAGGACCGATACCAATCCCCACACGCGCCAAGTGACCAAAGACCGCCTGTAACCCATTGCTTGCGAGGCAATTTGATCACGATCCCTTCGGGGTACGCTTGAACGCCTCCGCCAAGGCAGATCCAAAGGCCCCCTGACTTTGTTCTGTGGGCGCGGCCGCTGTTGTCGGCTTTGCGGCGCGGGCGGGTTTTGGTTTATCCGCCCCGCGAACGCTTGTTGGCGCAGAGGCCCCGCCGTCCTTGCGCATACTCAGACCGATGCGTTTGCGGGGCACGTCGATTTCGGTGACCCGCACCCGCACCACATCACCGGCTTTGACGATCTCATGGGGGTCCTTCACAAAGCGGTCGGCAAGCTGGCTGATATGCACCAGCCCGTCCTGATGCACGCCGATATCCACAAAGGCGCCAAAGGCCGCCACATTGGTGACTGTGCCTTCCAGCGACATGCCGGGCTTTAGGTCTGTGATGCTGTCGATGCCCTCTGCAAAGGTGGCGGTCTTGAGGGTCGGGCGCGGGTCGCGGCCGGGTTTTTCCAGTTCTGTCAGGATGTCGCGCACTGTGGGCAGGCCAAAGCTGTCATCGACGAATTGCTCTGCCCGCAAACCCGACAATGCGCCGCTATTGCCCATGATCGCGCGAATATCGCGCCCGCAGGCCTGCACGATCTTGCGCGCGACGCCATAGGCCTCTGGATGAACCGACGAGGCATCCAGCGGCTCTTTTCCATCGGTGATGCGCAGAAAACCTGCGCATTGTTCGAACGCTTTTGGCCCAAGTCCGGCGACCTTCAACAGCGCCTTGCGGGTGGGAAAGGGGCCGTTCGCATCACGGTGCGCGACAATGTTCTGGGCCAGTGAGGGCCCAAGCCCGGCAATATGGGACAACAGGGGCGCAGAAGCCATGTTCAGATCAACGCCGACCGCGTTCACCGCATCCTCGACCACAGCAGCAAGCGACTGCGCAAGGCGACGCTGATCCACGTCATGCTGGTACTGGCCGACCCCGATGGCTTGGGGTTCGATCTTGACCAGTTCTGCCAGAGGATCCTGCAAACGGCGCGCAATCGACACCGCCCCGCGGATAGAGACGTCGATATCGGGAAATTCCTGCGAGGCCAGTTCAGAGGCGGAATAGACCGAGGCCCCGGCCTCTGACACGATCACCGGGGTGGGGCGCGGGCTGCCTGCGGGCAGGCGCTTGATCACATCCGCGACCAGACGTTCGGATTCGCGGCTGGCCGTCCCATTACCGATAGCGATCAGGGCGACGCCATGGCGCTGGATCATCTGGGTCAACGTGGCCTCTGCGCCGCGCAGGTCGTTCTTTGGCTGAAACGGGTAGATGGTCGCGGTGTCCAGCAACTTGCCGTTCTCGTCCACCACGGCAATCTTGCACCCGGTGCGGATGCCCGGATCAACCCCAAGCGTCGCGCGCGCCCCCGCAGGTGCGGCCAGCAGCAGATCGCGCAGGTTGCGGGCAAAGACGTCGATCGCCGCCTCATGGGCGCGGCGGCGCAGATCGCCCATCAGATCCATGAACATCGTCAGGCTTAGCTTGACGGTCCACGCCCAGTTTGCCGCCTCTCGCAGCCACAGATCCCCCGGCGCCTGACCGGAAATCCCGATTTCGCTGGAGATCAGATTGACCATGCGGGGCAGGCCTGCCTCTGGATCGGGCGCGATATTGACCGAAACCACCTCTTCCTTGGCGGCGCGCAGGATCGCCAAGGCGCGGTGCAAGGGGATCGCTGACCATTTTTCGCTATGGTCGAAATAGTCCGAAAACTTCGCCCCCGCCTCTTCCTTGCCCTTGATGACACGGGCGGTGATCAGGGCCTCTTGCTGCATGACATTGCGCAACCGCCCCAAAAGGCTGGCATTTTCCGCAAGTTCTTCGACCAGAATATCGCGCGCGCCGTTCAGCGCGTCTTTTTCTGACGCAACGGCCTCTGTCACATAGCCCTGCGCCAGTGCGACCGGATCTGCCGCGCGATCCGCCAGAATCCCGCGCAGCAGCGGTTCCAACCCGTTTTCGCGCGCGATCATCGCCTTGGTGCGACGCTTGGGCTTGAACGGCAGATAGAGGTCTTCCAGCACGGATTTGGTATCGGCTTTAGCGATGTCACGGGCCAGCGCGTCGGTCAGTTTCCCTTGCGAGGTGATCTCTGCCAGAATACT